>CAIXSC010000312.1 GCA_903921945.1 uncultured Planctomycetaceae bacterium | reverse complement strand
GTCTTAGCGCTCATTGCGCTCGTGACTGGCACCTGTTGTTTGGTGCTCACGGTGGTCGCCGGCCGAATCCGGCGGACACCGGCGCCGCGGTTGATCGTTCGCGTCGCCTGGACAGCGGGCCTGCTGCCGTGGATCGCGCTCATGGGGCTCATCTTCGCCAACGCAGCGCAATAACCAAGTCGATGCGCCGCCCCTATCCATGGCTGAGCGGTGCAAACCGCCCGACCAGCACCATATATAGCGGCGCGGTGCAAACCGCCCGGCCAGCATCGTATTTAGCGGAGCGGCGTAAGCCGCCCGGCCAGCACCATATATAGCGGCGCGGTGCAAACCGCCCGGCCAGCACCATATATAGCGGAGCGACATAAACCGCCCGGCCAGCACCATATATAGCGGAGCGGCGTAAGCCGCCCGGCCGATTTGCGAATAACCTCGGCCCCTTTCGCCCTTCACCATTATGTCGCGTTTTCGATCGGTCGAGCGTAGCGGCTTGCATGGCCAGGCGGCTTACGCCGCGCCGCTAATAACCTCGCGAGCCGCCCTGCTCACGCCACCGCGATCTCGCTGCGAAGAACCGGACTTCAACCGGCAAGTTGTTCGGGCGATTCCAAGACTTCATCCACGAGTCGCGGTTTGGGAACCTGAGTGAGCAATGTCGCGGCGGCGGCTCGAGCGACACTGGACGCGACGAACAACCACAAATAGGCGTCGAATGTCTTGCCAAAGTACCGCAGCCAAACGGCTCCGAGCAGCGCGCCGGCGACCTGGGATAGCGAATTGCCGAAGTTGTAAACCGTCAGGGTGGTGGTGCGCGCCGACCGCGGAATCGATTCGAAGAACATGAGCAGGATCGCCAGCTCGTACGCGGCCCAGGTGACGCCGCCCGCCAGTTGCAGCACTCCCAGAAAATACATGTTTTGCGAAACCATCCAAAAGCCGGAGATCGGCACGATCGACAGTCCGCCGATCCAGAGCAGGCGATGCGGACCGGTGAAGTGCGCCAGCCGGCCCCAGGCTGGCAAGGCGACCACTTTCCCGACATAGGTCAGACCGATCAACAAGGCGTAGTCGCGGTAGGAGAATTCCAGCTTCGAAAGCATGAACGGCACGAAGTACGGACCGGCGATGAACGCCGCGACCTGGACCGCGAAGAGGTACGCCAGCAAGCGATGGCTGGAATGGCGGGTCGCGGGTTGCGACACGATCGGCGGTGCGAACGCCGCCACCAGCCGCCGCCGGAAAGATTCCAAATGGCGGCTGAGAAACCATGACGACAGCAAGCGACACACGGCGGCCACGAAGAACACCAGCGTGAACGTCTCCAGCGTCTGCCGGTGTTCCTTGCCGTACTGCAGGAGAAACCCGCCGAGGACAAATCCGAGCAGGATGCAGGCCTGGGAAACGCGGACCCGAAAGGCGAAGAAGCGGGTTCGCACGCGCCGCGGAACGATCCCTTCAATCCAGGTATTCCACGCGGGACCGGCCGCCAAGCCCGCCGCCCAGTAAAACGACGCCGCGACAAACGCGGCCGTCACACGGTGCTCGCCGGCCAACGACGCTAGCGGCATCATCAACACGCTGATCCCTTGCAACGCGGCCGTTCCCACCACCCATGGCTGATACGGAATCCAGCGTTTCACCAGCCACGGGGTCAGCAGTTGCAGGCAGGCGCCGGCCATGAGCGGGATCGCCAGCATCAGGCCGGCGGCGATTTCGCCGCCATCCAGCGCGAGGACGTAGGCGCTGAAATAGGTCTCGCCCAGTCCCACCATGACGCTGAAGAGCGCCGCGTCTAGAACGCTGGCTCGCAGATTTCGCCGCAGCGGGTGGTGGCGGCGCCGGGCCGCTGCCGCAGGCGTGGACGTGGCCGCCGCAGGCGACAGCCGGGAGTCTGGAACTGGGTCCACGGGAAGGGGTTCGCGGGTGGCGGGGCGGGCGAAAGTTAAGTTATCTTGGGCAGGACGGTCAGCGAGAGGGTGATCGAACTGGTCGATCCCCGAGTGACACCTTGCCCCAGCGTAGCTACTGCCATGGCGGTTGATAAGTCGGACACGCGAGTTCAGCGAATGTTCGGGGAAATTGCCCCGGCCTATGACCGGCTGAATCATCTGCTGTCGTTCCAAGTGGATCGTTATTGGCGGTGGCGGACGACTCGAATCGTGCGGCCGACGGGGGACGCTCCGATTTTGGACGTCTGCACGGGCACGGGGGATCTGGCGTTGGCGTTTTTCCGGGCCAACGCCGGCCGGTCGCCGGTGGTCGGATCGGACTTTTGTCCGGAAATGCTCGACATCGCCAAGGAAAAGGGGCGACGTCGTCGTGGAGCCGACCAAGTGTCGTTCGTCCAGGCCGACACGCAAAACCTTCCCTTTCCCGACGATCATTTTCAAATCGTCAGTGTGGCGTTTGGATTGCGGAATGTGGCCGATACGGACCGCGGATTGCGGGAGATGACCCGAGTTTGCCGGCCCGGTGGCCGCGTCGCGGTCCTCGAGTTCTCCATGCCGCGGTGGCAGCCGTTCAAAGCGATCTACGGCTGGTATTTTCGCAACATCCTGCCGCGGATCGGGCAATGGCTGGCCCGGAACTCGTCGAGCGCCTACAACTACCTACCGGAGAGCGTTGGCGAGTTTCCCGCAGGCGAACAGTTGGTGGAACGGATGAAGTCGGCCGGATTGCGAGCGGTGCGGTTTTACGGCTTAACAGGCGGCGTCGCGACGCTGTATGTGGGGGAGAAATGAGCCGCCCCATTGTCGTGGCGATCACGGGGGCCAGCGGCGCCGTTTACGCGCGCCGATTGCTGGAAGTGCTGCTTCAAGCCGGCCGCCGCGTTCATGCGGTGATGAGTCCCTCGGCCCGCATCGTGTTTCGCGAAGAACTGGAGATCGATCCCGGAAGCGGCCCGCTGACACCACAGTCGCTCGGACTGCGTGGCCTGAGCGCCGATCAGCAAGCCTTGCTGACGATGCATCATCACCAGGACTTTATGGCTCCGATCGCGAGCGGCTCGTTCCTAACGGGCGGCATGGTGATCTGTCCCTGTTCGGGCGGAACGCTCAGCGGAGTGGTGCATGCCGCGAGCGGCAATTTGATTCATCGGGCGGCCGACGTGCATCTCAAAGAGCGGCGGAAGCTGATCGTCGTGCCGCGCGAGACGCCGTTGTCGATTCCGCAATTGGAAAACATGAAGCGGGCGGCGGAAGCCGGCGCGATCGTCTTGCCGGCCATGCCCGGCTGGTACCACGGCGTCCGCTCGCTCGACGATCTGGTCGATTTCATCGTGGCACGCATTCTGGATCAGTTGGAAGTCGAGCACCATTTGATGCGGCGCTGGGGTGAAACGGCCGCGCCGGGAGGCGAATGATGCTCACTCGATTGCGGCACTTGCTAGAGTTGATCCGCTTCAGCCATACGATCTTCGCCCTGCCTTTCGCCCTCCTGGCGGCCGTCATGGCCTGGACGGCGCCGTCCGCCAGCGGCGAGCTAGCCGATTTTCGCTGGACGCATCTTGCCGGAATTCTGGTCTGCATGGTGGGCGCGCGGAGCGCGGCAATGGCGTTCAACCGCCTTGTCGATCGCCACCTGGACGCGGCGAATCCGCGGACAAAGTCGCGTCATTTACCGGCGGGCTTGTTGTCGGCGGCCAGTGTCGTTTGGTTCACCATCGCCAGTTCGGCGGTGTTCTTTGCGGGCACCCTGCTGTTCCTGCCG
>CAIXSC010000311.1 GCA_903921945.1 uncultured Planctomycetaceae bacterium | reverse complement strand
CCTGGACAACGCCCGCCTGGACAACGCCCGCCTGGACAACGCCCGCCTGGACAACGCCCGGCTAGCGACGTGCCGACAGACAGGGCGACAGGCACGGCGACAGGCTCGCCGACAGGCGTGGCGGCGGATTCCGTGAACGTGCCACGCAGCCCGGCTGACGACGGTTCGCCCGACGTTGGAACGCCGCTCAACGGTTCCGCGAACAACGGCTCGGCTCTCCTTAAGTCGCCGAATGCAGGCTCGCCGAACGCGGGCTCGCCGAACATCGGTGCGTTGCATGGAAAGGCGTCGCGGGGATCGGCGGCGAAGCCATCGACGCCGACGGTGGCGCAGGCGACTGCGGGCCCCGCAGCGGCGGTCGCGCCGCTCATCGATGCCGCGATGCTGGAACGGCTTGAAGAGTCGATCGTGACGATTGAAGCGGGCGACGAGGGGAAGCGCGAGGGAGTCGGTGCCGGCTTCGTCATCGATGCGCGCGGTTGGATCGCGACGAACTACCATGTGTTGGCGGATGCGACGGCGGCTCGGGCGCGATTCAAGAACGGGGCGACGTATGAAATCGCCGGCTATGCCGCGATCGAACCGGAACTCGACTTGGCGATCGTCAGTTTGAAGGAGCCGCCACGCGAACTCGCGCCGTTGTCGTTGGCGGACGAAGGCGATCCGCGGCGGCTGGCTCCGGTGCTGGCGATTGGCCATCCGCGGGGCGTTGAATTCTCGCTCTTCGACGGCAAGGTGAGTCGCGTGTTAGCCACGTCCGAGCTGCCGCGCGGGTCGCAACGATTTGTCCGCCAGTTGATTTCCGGTTCGGCCGACCATCGTTGGATTCAGCACACGGCCAAACTGTCGGAGGGCAACAGTGGCGGGCCGCTGGTAGACTCGGCGGGCGCGGTCGTGGGGATCAACACGTGGGTCGATCGCCAAGCCGCATTCAGCTACTCGCTGCATGTGCGCCACCTCCGCGAGTTGCGGGATGCGGTCGCTGGTCCTGTGGAACCGCTGCGCGACTACGCCCGCAAGGAGGCGCGGGTGAACGATCTCCTGGCGCGACTCACCCCGGCCTTGATCGAGGAATGGTTAACGCGAGCCGAATCGATGCGTTGGAGTCCCGAGTCGGCGAGCGACTACGAAGTGCTCCAACAGTTGGCTTGGGCCGTGACGGTCGTCAAGCTGCCCGATACGTTGGCTGGCGGCCGCTTGGAAGAACGGCTCGATCCGCTCCTGCGAGCCGCCCGCAAGGTTGAACAGCGGCTCGCCGCCTTGCGTTGGGACGCGGCCGGTCAAGTGACCTTGATTAACGAACTCGCGCTCGGCCAAGTCGCTCGGCCCATGGCCGGCGTGTTTTTGTTTGGCGTGGTCGAGCGGACGGTGGAGGGAGACGCGGGCGAGCGTGGGGCGCTCGTGAAACTGGCCGGCGCGGATCAGATGCTATTCCTGCCGCTGGATGGGCAATTGGTGGTGCCCGCGCCCGGCCTACAGTGCCTTGTTCTGGGCGTGAACTACGATGGCCACCGGGTCCGCTACGGCGACAACCCGTTGAAGCTCATCACCGCGCACGTTATCGCGTCGCGAACGCTGCTTCCCTTAGAGAAGCCGTCCGAGTAGCTCGCCAAACGGCGCCTCCCCGCTCTTCGCGCGACGTCGGCCGGTATTCGTAGGCGAGCCACGTTCGCGAGACTTCGGCGACAGCCAACTCCGCCAGCACCGGTGGATCGATCGGCTTTCGCAAGTGATACGCGCAGTGCGTGCCGCCCGCGAATCGATCGGTGGCGGGGCCGCTGCGCTCGAAGGCGCCGTGCGAGCGGCGGATGATCGACGTTTTCTGCGCGAGCGACAGGAACATCGCGGGCACGTCTTCCAGGGAGGGAAGTTCCCGCAGTTGCCGCACCAACTCCATGCCCGACTCGTCGTCCACATACAGATCGCAGACGATCAGGTCCATCGCTCGTTGGCGAGCGGCGACTCGAGCCGCTTGTCCGTTGTGAGCGAACATCACGTGGAAGCCGGCTTCTTCGAGCGCGCCCACGGTCTGTTGAGCGGCCAGGGTGTCGCTATCGACCACCAGGGCGCTTGCCGCGCGTTCCAGTTTCGCCATCTTGTCCCACTCCTCGAGAACCACTGACCATCTTCGCCACGCGTCATTCTTAGATCGACCGGAAAAACCGCGCGTGTCGAGCAAAATTCCCCAACCCGAACCGGGAAGCCGGTTACGCGGTCCTGATGTCATGGGCGGTCCATGAAATGACCTTGCCGCCTCGTGACGGGCTGGCTAAGACCCATCCTCGGATCGACGCTCCCGTGAGGGAGAAAGGGGTAGGTATGACAGCTCGCCGCCGCGCACGCAAAGATAGATCCCAGTGGTTGAGTCGGCGCGAAATCTGGCAAGATTTCGCAATCCTGCTGGGTGCGGTCATTCCGTGGTTGCCGTTTGCCCCAGCGGTCCTGTCCGCGCAATCCACTTCACCAGCCGCCTCCGCCGCCTCCACCGCGTCTGCCCCGTTAGCCGCGTCTGCCGGGTCTGCCCCATCGCGGCCGGCCGGTTCTTCCAGCGATTCGTCGAAATCCCCCGAAACCGCGTCCACCGCCTCATCCTCGCCAGCGACTGGCTCGCCCCCCAAGCCTGCCGCTCCTCGCCGCGCCGGCCCCGCCCCCACGCGACTCTCGGTCGCCGACGCCAGCGCGGCCAGCGCGTTCCTGCCCAGCGGGAATGT
>CAIXSC010000310.1 GCA_903921945.1 uncultured Planctomycetaceae bacterium | reverse complement strand
GTTCGCGCACGCGTTTTCGATAGCGCATCGCCGTAAGCCGTCCGGCCGCCTTCTTTAGCGCCTCGGCATATTCCGCCCGGCCCGCTCGCCAATCGCCGTAACCGCCGCGTCGACTCTCCAAGCAAACGGCGTTTTCGGTTTTTTGGGCCGCCATCGCCATCACCATCGCCATCGCGATCACGATCGCCATTCGGCCGGGCGGCTCACGCCGCTCCGCTATCTCAAACACCGCCGAAATTTTTCGAAAAAACGGCTCGGGGGAAACTGCCGGGAGAGACGGCCGAGGCCAGATGTGGCTTGGGGCCGCCAAGCGGCGGGGCAATCGATCCGCCGCGATTTGCTCGGGAGTTCGTGGCCATGAGTCGGGATAAGTACATGGAATGGGAAGGGGATTGCTGGGTTCGACGCGGTCCCCGGTTGGTCGGTTCGGCTTCCATTCGCGAACGGCTCGATCCGTTCCCGCGTGGACTGATTCCTTACACCGCGAAGTTGAGTGAATTGCGGGGGCCGGCCGTCGTCGACCAAGCGCTCACGCAGGTGCTTTACGGTTATTTGCGGTTCACGGAACAGTTGGAACTGAAGAGCATCAATCGCGTCGGGCAGTGGATCGCCTTGGGCGAGCTGCCGATCGAGATTCCGCGGCACCTGCGCAGCCGCGCGTTCCTGCTGGTTCGGGACGAAGCCCATCACGCCACGGTGAGCGACGATGTGGCAGGGCAAATCGAGCGGCTGACCGGTTATCCGCCGTTGGTGGCGGGCGAGCCGGGCTTCCTTGCCGACATCGCCGCCGTGTCCAACCGCAGCCCCGGGATTCACGAGGCTGATTTGGAAACGGCCTTTGCGACGATCTCCGAGACGCTAATCAGCGGTTCGCTCGCCCTAATCCCGAAGGACGAGTCTGTTTTGCCGTTGGTTCGGGACTATGCCGAGGCTCACAAGGTGGACGAAGCGCGCCACCAGGCGTTCTTCAGCGAATTCTTCGAGTGGTGGTGGCCGCGGCTTCCCAGTCGGACTCGCGGCGAACTGGGACCGGTGCTCCCCGATCTGTGCCTCGCGTTCCTGCGGCCCGACATCGGGTTCCATCAGCAAGTCCTGGAAGCGGTGGGGCTGTCCCCGCGGCAGGCTCGGGATTGGGTCCTCGAGTCATTCCCGGAAGCGTCGCTCGGCGCGTCGGTCCGCCGACCGTTGCAAGTGACGCTACGCGTCTTTCAGCGGGCGGGCGTCCTCGACGATTCGGCAACAGCCGACGCCTTCGCCGCTCGCGGGCTGATCGACGGATCGCGCGATCGGTAGCAAGTCGATAGTCGATGGGCGAACCGCGCCGCGCGGTTCGCCCGACGGTAAGTCGAGCGGCGGTGCATCCCGTGCCGCTCGACCATCCCGCCTCCCATCCACGACGGAACGCAATCGCTTGGCGTTCCGTCACGCCGTGTTCCGTCGCGTCGCGTTCCGTCACGTCACGTTCGGCCGCATCGCGTTCCGTCGTGTTCGCGGTACGTCGTGTTCGCGGTTGCGTCGTGTTCGCGTTGCGTCGCGGGGCTTAGCATGGCGTT
>CAIXSC010000309.1 GCA_903921945.1 uncultured Planctomycetaceae bacterium | reverse complement strand
GGCCTGGCAAAACGGCATTCACGCGGATAGAAGGGTGCAGCGCCGACAGTTCAACCGCGAAGTCGCGGGTCAACGTCGGAATCGCGCCTTTCGAGGGAAAATAAGCCGCGTAGTCGGGATAAGGCCGGACGACCGCCCAGTCGCCCAGATTCACGATCGCGCCGCCAGCCGGTTGAGCCGCCATGATGGCGCCGGCTTCCTGGCACACGACCCAGGTCGCTAGCGTGTTGGCGGTGAAGTGTTCGAGCACATCGCGCGCGGTGGAGGCGGCGAGCGGTTTGCGATTCCAAATCGCGGCGGCGTTGACCACCACGTCCAACCGTCCCCAGCGAGCCGCGGCCTCGCGAACAACGCGTCGAGCTTGCGTTTCGTCGGACAGATCTCCGAGGACCGCATGCCCTCCGGCGAATTCCGTCTCGAATCGCGTCGCCACGGCTGCCGCCTCGGCAGCGGAACGGTTCGCATGGACCGCGACGCGATAGCCGCGGGTCGCGAACAGTTCCGCGATGACTCGCCCGACCCGCGGCGCGCCGCTACCCGTTATCAGCGCGACCGGTTGACGAGTTTGGAACAAAGATTCGCGGACCAAGCTGTGCTGTGTCATCCATCACTCCCAAGATTCCGGCAGGCTCCCCGAAGACGGTCACTGCGGACGGCAGATATCCTCGGGGGATAAAGAGGCGTGGAATTCAACAATCCGCCGCCATGCCTCTTCCGGTGTTTCCGCATAAGCAAAGAGCCGCAAATCGTCGTCGGCGATCACGCCTTCGTCGGCAAGGAATTGAAAATCGAGGACGCGATCCCAATACGCGCGCCCGAAGAGAATGATCGGGATCTTTTGCAGCTTGCCCGTTTGCCGCAGCGTGAGCGCGTCGAACAGTTCGTCTAGCGTGCCGAATCCGCCCGGAAACACCACCAGCGCCTTGGCTCGCAGTAGAAAGTGCATTTTCCGCAGCGCGAAATAGCGAAACTGAAAGCAAAGCGTCGGCGTGATATAAGGATTGGGAACCTGCTCGTGCGGCAACGTAATGTTGAAGCCAATCGACTTGGCGTTGACCTCGTGGGCGCCACGATTGGCCGCTTCCATGATGCCGGGACCGCCGCCTGTCACCACGACATAGTCGGAACCGTTGCCGCCTTGCGAACAGTCGGAGACAAGCCGAGCGAACTCCCGGGCGGCGTCGTAATACCGCGACTTTTCCAGCAGGCGTTCGGCTCGAGCCACCCGCCGCGCCCGCAACGCGTCGTCCGGGCGTTCGGCAAGCGTTTCGCGAGCGGCCGCCAACCGCCGCTCGGCCGCTTCCCGCGGAGTAATCTGCGTGCCACCAAAAACAACGATCGTCGACCGGACACCGTGTTCCGCTAAAGCCAGTTCAGGCTTCAATAACTCCAGTTGCAATCGGACTGGCCGCAACGCTTCCTGTTTGAGGAACTCCGCATCATTCTCCACCAACCGGTAACTAGGCGATTCCAGGATCCGCCGCAGATCGGCTTGCCGCTGTTCATCCACGCTGCCTCTCCCAAGTGCTGGCCGCTCCGCCTTCCTCGTCGTTCTCCGGCCGGTTGGCGGACCGAACTTCAGGCTCCTCGCCATCTGGGTCGTCGTCCAACGGATCGCGGGTGCGACGCCGGCCCCCGCTTCTGCTCGTGCCACTGCCAACAGATTCGGGCTCCTCACCCGCTTCGCGAGATTCACGCGTCTCGCGCGTGTTTTGCGCTTCACGCGCTTCACGCGTTTCACCCGCTTCACGCGCGTCGCGATTCTCCGATTCATCACTTTCGGGACTGCGACGACGCCGGCGATGTTCCGTGCGACGATACTGTCCTTCGATGATCTCGATTGTGTCGCCTCTTTCCGGCCAGTTGAGCGGCGACCAAGGCCCCAGCCACCAAGCGGCAGCGGACAACAACAAGGCGGCGACAATCGTCGCCACCGCGAACGACGACGCCGAATCCAAAGCCAAGAGTGGAAAATGCGGCAATAGCCACCGCCAAGCGAGCAACAGTCCAAAGGTGGCCCCCGCGACAATCGCCACGGTCGGCACTTCGTCAAGCCGCGGATAGCGCCGGGAAAACCGATCGCGGGCCGCCGCGAACAGTCCACTGACGATCGCGATCACGATTCCCGTAATCCATCCCAGGAACAGCGTCACCAGCGCGAGAATGATCGACATGGTGACTGTGCCGCGGCCCACTCGATCGGATTCCCGCGTGGCAAGTGCGAGCGACGCGCCGGCGAACGCGCCGCACCCCGCCGCCATCATCGCTTGAATGAGATTGCCGGAGAGCGTCCCCGCAGCGCTAACCGACCATCGCAGCCGGCACGCCTCGGGCACCATCGTCGCCAACACCACGGCCGTCAACGCCAAGGGAATGAACAGCCGGAGCGGGACGGGGTGGCCGTCGATCTGAATACCGGCCGCGCAGACCAGCGTGCATAACAGCAGCAGATGGCCAGCGAACATTGTCCACAGTTGCCACGGGTTTTCGCGCAAGTCTTGTTGGACTTCCACCGGTAGCCCTTGACCCTCGGGGAACACCTCGACCAAGGCCAAAGCGACACATCCGAACGCAATTAGCGCCTCGATCAATGGATAGCGTGGCGAGATGGCGCCGCCGCACGCGCGGCACTGGCCTCGCAGCCACAGCCAGCTCAACACGGGCACGTTGTCAGTTCCTCGAATGCCTTCCAGGCAATAGGGACAGCGGGAGGCCGGCCGCATCAGGCTCAATCCGGCCGGCAAGCGATAGATCACCACATTCATGAAGCTGCCGAAGCAGCCACCGACCGCTAGCAGCCACAGCACCAAGCACCACCAGATGGCCGCTTGGATCAGCGTCAGGCTGGCCACGGGCGCCATCGGTTCGAAACGCCGCGACGCCGGGCGCGGCGCGGGTTCTTTCGTCGTATTGGATTTGGAAGTCGAGTTGGAACGGCTGGCGTCCGGCACTGGGTTGGCTGCGGCGGAACTACCCGCCGTGGCACTCCCCCCGCCCGCGACGTTGGCTGGCTGAACGGCACCGGTCGCTGCGGCTTTCGGAGCGGTGGGTTCGCCTTCCGCCGGCTTTTCGCCACGCTTCGCCGCCGCCCCCTCGGCCAGCACGCCAGGGCCCGCCGGGCCGGCATCGCGTGCCGATACACCAACAGGGGAGCTTTGGCCACCGCCACCGAACACGAGCCAAGTGCCGACAAACACCACAACGGTCACGCTTCCTCCGAGAAGCGCGCCTAGCAGCAGTCGTGGCATATCCGGCAGGAACGATCCGTAACGCATAGGAGCGACGCGACGTTGGCGGAACGGAACCATCCGGATTTCGGATCGGTCCGAGCCACGGACCGCCCCGACAGGTTGCGGCCGCGGCCAGCCGCAAGGGCTGGTCGTACGGGCTTTGGTTATAGCCAGCGAGCCAGCGGGCCGCCACGGGCGGCCAACGCATCGACTCGACGCGTGATTTCCGGATCTTCGGAAAGTGCCGGCGCATGGTGCGG
>CAIXSC010000308.1 GCA_903921945.1 uncultured Planctomycetaceae bacterium | reverse complement strand
GCCATGAATTGGCCCTTCTTCACATGGACCGCTCGGCCCGTTCGGGCCGCCGCGACCAGTAAATCGGTTTGTCGGGCTAGGAAGGCGGGGATCTGCAGCAGATCGCAAACTTCGGCCGCGGGAGCTGCTTGGCAAGACTCGTGAATGTCCGTGACGACGGGCAATCCCGTCGCTTGCCGGACCCGATCGAGGGCTCGCAAGCCTTCCTCGAGCCCCAATCCGCGGAACGAATCGATGCTTGTGCGGTTGGCTTTGTCGAACGAAGCCTTGAAAACGAGCTGTATGGGACGCGTGGAAGCGATCTCCGCCAGCCGGGTGGCGATGCGCAGCGTCAGTTCGTCCCGTTCGAGAACGCAGGGGCCAGCGATCAGGAGGAGTGGTTCACCGCGACCACAACGGTAGGGGCCGATCTGCGCGGTACGAGCGGGCATGGACGCGGTTCCCAAGTCGAACGAAAGGGGTGACGGCGAAGTATATCGCTTGGCAGGGTTGGGGGCGAGTCGCTTCCCGCTATTGACGGCCTCGGGGTTATGGCTTAACAATATCTACCTTCGCAGCCACCGGCTGGCCAGCGTAGCTACAACGGTAGAGCACCGCTTTCGTAAAGCGGGGGTTACGGGTTCGAATCCCGTCGCTGGCTCTTCGGAGCCCAAGGAGTCCCCCCAAGGAACGCGCTTCCATGATCACACCCGCCCAAGTGGACGTGAAGGAAATCGTCCTCGCTAACAACACGTTCGGTCCACGGGAAATCGAGCTGTTAGTTCAGGCGGTTGCGACGGACGCCGTTCAGTTCGGCATCGTGCGGGATGCCGTGGCGGAACTCGAATCGCGGGAAGAAACAACGCCCGCCGCCGCCGTGCGTCTCGGAGTCTGCCTCTACTTGCTCGGCCGTTACGCGCGAGCCGCTGAAGTGCTGGCGAAGGCGGACGGTGGAGCGCTTGCCCATTTCTACCTCGGCAAGTCCAAGGTCGCTTTGGAACAATATGAAGCGGCTTTGTCGAGTTACCAAGCGGCGAAGATCGCTGGGTACAACGCGGACAACTGCCAGTTGGCGGTCGCCGAATCGCAGCGACTCAGCGGCAAGTTGGACGCGGCCCTCATGACGCTCGACAAACTGTCGGGGGCTGTCGAGCAAACGGCGGAGTACCTGTATCAGCGTGCGGCCACGATTGCTTCGATTGGCGGCAATCCGCAGGAAGTTTGCGCGTTGTACGAACGCGCGGTCGCGACGGACGAGAAGCACGCTGGTGCGTTGTTCGGGTTGGCCGTGGAGAACGACCGCCACGGCAACGACGAATCCGCGATCCAACTGTATCAACGTGCGGCTTCGTGCTACCCGACGCATGTCGGCACCCTTCTGAACCTGGGGGTGCTGTACGAGGACCGACAGCAGTACGATCGCGCCATTTCCTGCTATCAGCGGATTTTGGACGTTTATCCATCGCATGATCGTGCTCGGCTGTACCTGAAAGATGCCACCGCCGCGGATGTGTCGTCCGACGAAAACGGTGCGAAGACCACAGACCGTTTGGCGCAGGTGCTCGGACGACCCATTTCCGATTTCGAATTGTCGGTTCGCAGCCGCAATGTGCTGCAAAAGATGAATGTCCGATCGGTGGGCGATCTGGTTCGGACCACCGAACAGGAACTGCTATCGAGCAAGAATTTTGGCGAGACGTCGCTGGTCGAAATCCGCGATTTGCTCGGCACGCTTGGCCTGTCGATTGGCCAGTTCGCGCATGAACGGGCGGAAGCCGAAGTGATCGATACGGCGGCACTGCCCAGCGATGCGGCCGCGCTGCTCGATCGCCCCGTAGCGGAACTCAACCTGTCCGTGCGGGCTCGCAAGTGTATGGTCCGTTTGGGCATCAACTTGCTCGGTGAATTGGTTCGCCGCACTGGTGACGATCTGCTCGAGTGCAAGAACTTCGGTGTCACGAGTCTGACGGAAGTGCGGGAAAAGCTGGCCACGATCGGCTTGAAACTGCGGGGCGAGTAACATCGCAAGGCCGTCTTCGTTGATCGCGAAGTCGATTGGATCGTGAGCTTGATTGGATCGTGAGCTTGATTGGATCGTGAGCTGGATTGGGTCGCGAGCTTGATGCGATCGTGGGCTTGATTGGATCGTCCACTCGATCGGAACGCGAATCTGATCGTCGCGTTCTGAGCCTGAGTGAGCTGGACCAGCGTGACGTTGACCCGTGCGATCTTGACTGGCACGACTGGCACGACTGCGGCAGTCGCGATCTTGGCAGTCGCTTGAACGCGAAGGCCTGTAAGTCAGCGAGCATTCTGTGAGTGGAACGGCCGGCTTTGGTTTTGCGGTGTTGCGGCGGAGTTCCGATTGTCGGGCCCGGCGCTCGGTGTTTCACACGCCGCACGGGTCTGTTCAGTTGCCGGCGTTCATGCCCGTGGGGACGCTCGGGACGGTGAAAGGGATTCCCGTCGATCAGTTGCGCGCGACGGGTGCCGAGATGATTCTCGGCAACACCTATCATTTAGCGTTGCGGCCGGGCGCGGATGTTGTCGCGGACTTGGGCGGCTTGCACGCATTTTCCGGTTGGCGCGGTCCGATTCTGACCGACAGCGGCGGGTTTCAGATTTTCAGCTTGTCGCAGCAGGCGAAGATCACGGAGCACGGGGCCGTGTTTCGTTCGCACATCGATGGGAGTCGCTTCGAGTTAACGCCGGAGCGGGCGATCGAGATTCAGGAGCAGTTGGGCAGCGACGTGGCGATGGTGCTCGACCATGTGCTCGGACTGCCGGCGCCAGTTGAGCGTTTGCGGGAGGCTTGCGAGCGTTCCACGCGTTGGGCGGAACGGTGTCGGCGGGCGGCCACGCGACCGGATCAAGCGCAGTTCGCGATCGTGCAAGGCGGACTGGATTCGGAGCTGCGACAGTGGAGCGCGCGATCGCTGGTGGCGCTTGACTTCCCTGGTTACGCGATCGGCGGCTTGAGTGTGGGGGAGGCGCCGGAAGAGATGTATCGCATGATCGACGTGGTCTGTCCCGAGTTGCCGGAGGACAAGCCGCGATACTTGATGGGGGTGGGCCGGCCCGAGGATCTCGTGGAGGCGATTCAGCGTGGTGTCGATCTCTTTGACTGTGTGATGCCGACTCGCAATGGCCGCAACGCGTTGGCGTTTACGCACGCCGGATCGGTGCGGCTGCGCAACAAGGCGCACGAGCGTGATCGGCGGCCGTTGGAAGCGGACTGTCCTTGTCCGGCTTGCGGCCACAGCCGCGGCTACTTGCGGCACTTGTTCCAAGCTGGCGAGATGCTGGGCCCGATCTTGGTGTCGATTCACAACGTGACGTACTACCAGCGATTGGTGCGCGAAGCGCGGGAGGCGATCGAGGCGGACGCGTACGGCGAGTTTTTGGAGCGTCGGCACGCTGGTTGGTCGGGCCAAGTCGAGGGCCGTTCCTCCTGCCCTTGATGGTTGTGGCGCAACGTCTTAAGATACGCGCCTCTTGTGCCGCGGCGAATGGCCTGACTCTCGGGCCCGGCGAACGCAATCGTCGGGCCGCTTTTGTTGAGTTTGGGATTCGACGAGTCATGGCGTCGAACGTCTGGATTCGCGGCTGGGAATGAATTGGGAAGGGCGGGGGACTATGGTCGACGCGACTTGGGATTGGGTTTCGCTGTGGGCGCAAGCCGCGGGTAACGCTGCGGCAAAAGCACCGGCTGGCGGTGCTGGCTCAAGCGGATTGGAGCAATTCCTATCGTCGCCGGCGTTGCCGTTTCTGGCGATCGGCGTGCTCGCCTACTTCCTGTTCATTCGCCCTGAAAGCCGTCGACGGGCCGAGTTCCAACGGTTGCTCGGCAATCTGAAAAAGAACGATTTGGTGGTCACGGCGGGCGGGATTTACGGCACGATTGTGAACATCAGTAAGGACTCGGACGACGTGACGCTGAAGATCGACGACGGCAACAATGTGCGGATTCGGGTTCTGCGCTCGGCCATTTCCCGAGTGGTGTCCGCGGACAGCGGCGAAAAGTCTTCGTCCGCCGCGGGCGGCGGTTCATGATTCGTGGACGTGGCGTGGAAGTGGCGTGGAAGCGGCAGTGAACATTAATGGCTTACGGCATCGAGGACATTGAGGTCATGGTTGGCTTATCTCCGGCCGGATTGTGGGCAGCAGCGGACGACGCGGTTCAGCCGATGTCCTCTGTGATGGTGTTTTTGTCCGTTATCGCGGTAATGTTTGGCGTGTTCGTGCTTCCGTTTATCCTCGGAAGCCGGATCGCGAAAACGCTGCGAATGAAGGACATCGGCGGCCGTATCGGCATTATCCTGAGCGTCTTGATCGCGACCGCTGGCATTCTCGCCTTTGGCTGGCCGCCGAAGCTTGGAATCGACCTCAAGGGCGGCGTGATCCTGGTCTACGAAGTGGATGTCCAGAGCCGCACGGCTGCCCAGGGTGGCGGCCAACCAAGCGGCAGCGGATTGACCAGCGATCCGAACTCGCCAGCGACTGGTTCCGGTTTCGATATGCCCAGCCTGATCGTGGCGCTCACGCGGCGTATCAATCCGGGCGGCACGAAGGAAATCGTGATCCGGCCGTTCGGCGATCGCCAAGTCGAGATCATCATTCCGGACGTCGATCCGCTGGAGATTGAACGGATCAAGAAGACGATCAGCACCGCCGGTATGTTGGAATTCAGGATCGTGGCGAACGGCCGCGATCACGCCGCGCTGTTTGAACTTGCCCGTTCGCAAGCCACCGATCCTGTGCAGCGGCGATTGCCGACGATCAAGGACGCCAACGGAAAGCCGGTCGGTTTTTGGGCTCGAGTGGCCCGGGATGAGATTGCCACCGAGGGCGGACAGAAACTGTTCAAAGTCGGCGTTTGGCGGGACCTGATTCGCAACGCGCGAACTGGCGAGATCATCGTTTTCAATTCGACGGATGAAACAACGCTGCGTTCGTTCGATGACAGCCCGTCCAAGTTTGTGACCTACTTGGCGAGCCAGCAGATTGAAGAAATCGACGTCCTGATGTTCCAGGACGACGGCCAAAACGTGCAAGGGAAGGATCTCGGAGCCGTCTCCGCTAGCTTCGAGAATCTCAATCCGAAAGTCGACTTCAGCACACGCACCGATGAGGCGGCGCGCCGCATGGGAGCGCTCACCGGACAGAATTTGTCGGACGAGGCATTCGTGAGGAAGCTGGGCATCGTGCTCGACGGCGCGTTGCTGTCCGCTCCAGCCATTCGCGGACGGATCTCCGACCGCGGCCAGATCACCGGCCAGTTCACGCAGGAAGAAGTTGACTTTTTGGTCGGCATTCTTCGCGCTGGCAGTTTGCCCGCGGCACTCAATAAGGAACCGGTCAGCGAGAACCAGATTGGTTCGCTGTTGGGCGCTGACATGATTATCCGAAGCGCGTGGGCGTTAGCGATCTCGTTGGCGGCCATCTTCGTGTTCGTGATCGTCTACTACAACTTCTCCGGCGTGGTCGCCGCGGCTGTGTTGGTTTTGAACATCGGAATGACGGTCGCCCTGATGATTCTGTTGGAGGCCCCGTTCACTTTGCCCGGTCTCGCCGGCCTTGTTTTGACCGTCGGTATGTCGGTCGATGCCAACGTCTTGATCTTCGAGCGGATGCGCGAGGAGCAAGCGAAGGGAGCCGCGTTGAGAATGGCCATCCGCAACGGTTTCGACCGGGCGTTGGTCACGATCGTGGACTCGAACCTCACGACGATCATCACTGCCGTCATCCTCTACACGATCGGGACCGATCAAGTTCGCGGATTCGCCGTCACCCTGACGCTCGGTATCCTCACGAGCATGTTCACGGCGATCTACTGTTCGCGAGTTGTCTTTGAAATCGCCGAACGGCAACGTTGGCAAACTCGCCTGCAAATGCGGCAGATCATCGGCGAGACCCATTACGACTTCATGAAGATCTGGAAGCCGATGACACTCGCTTCGGTCGTGATCATCGTTATCGGTATCATCGGAACGTTCACTCGCGGTTCGACGATGCTGGACATCGATTTCACGGGCGGCACGTCGGTGCAACCGCTGCTCCGTCAAGCCGCGAATCCGGATGTGCTCCGCGGAAAGCTCGACGCGGCCCTTCGTCCCGACAAGATCGACTACACGTTAACCAACGTGCAGGTCAGTGGCGGTGGCGGCGAATACCGCGATCGCGTCTACAAGATCGACACCTCGTTCGAAGAGATCAAGACGCTCGAGGAACGGCTCAAGACCATCCTGCGGGACGAATCGGGCGCCAGCCTTCTCGCCACCTACGAGATGAAGTACTCGGCGCCAAAGATCGTACAGCTCAGCACGTCCAAACCAGCTGACGCCAAGCCAGCTGACGCCAATGCGGCGGCGGAACCGCAGCCGGCTGATGCAAAGCCGGCTGAAGAAAAGCCAGCCGACGCGAAGCCGACCGAAGAAAAGCCAGCGGATGCAAAGCCGAGCGAAGAGAAACCGGCTGATGCAAAGCCGGCCGATGCGAAACCTGAGGAAAAGCCGGCTGCCAAGCCGTGTACCGACGGGCAAGGCAGCGATGGTGACAGTCTCAAGGCGTGCCAGGAGGCGAAAGACGCTCCGGCGGCCGACGCGAAGCCGTCCGAAAAGCCGGAAGAAAAGCCCGCTGAGAAGCCGTCAGAAAAGCCGGCCACGGAAGCGACCCCGGACGTGAAGGCCGAAGCGAAACCAGGCGCCAAGGCTGAGGAAAAGCCCGAGCAAAAGCCGGAGCAAAAGCCCGAAGAAAAGGCTGAGGTGCCGGCCGCAGCCACCGCTCCGGCGGCGACAGCGGCAGCAGAGGCTCCGACTGAGCCGGCGGCTCCGGCGGCCGAACCCGCGACACCGAGCGCCCCCGCAGTTGTTTTGGCCGTCATGGAGTCGCAACTCGACTTCGCGACGCCGATCAACGCCAGCACGCTCAAGGATCGCATCCTGATCGCGGCCAAGGCGCTGGAATTGCCGGAACCACAGATCACGCTGAACAATCCATCGTGGGACGGAGCGAGCAGTATCGCTTACCCGACCTGGACGGTGCAACTCTCGGGCACGGCGGCCGAAGCCGAGAAGATTCTCGAGCGTTTGCGAACGGATTTGGGCGACACGCCCGTGTTCTTGTCGTCGAGCGAGATCGGTGGCCAGGTCGCGGGTGACACTCAGCAACGGGCGATCGCCGCGTTGATTCTGAGCTTGGTCGGCATCATCGCTTACATCTGGTTCCGGTTTCAGTATGTGTCGTGGGGCATCGCGGCCGTCGTGGCGTTGATTCACGACGTGTTGATGATGTTGGGAGCGCTGGCGTTGAGCAAATGGCTCGCGCCGGTGTTCGGCTTCGCCATGGTCAACGAGTTCAAGATTAATTTGACGGTCATCGCCGCCTTCTTGACGCTCGTCGGCTACTCGATCAACGACACCATCGTGACCTTCGATCGGTTGCGGGAGATCAAGGGGAAGAGTCCGCAATTGACGGCCGAGATGATCAACAGGAGTGTGAATCAAACCCTGGCTCGCACGATCTTGACGGCGTTGACGGTGTTCATGGTGGTTGTGATCCTTTACTTCGCGGGTGGCGATAGCATTCATGCGTTCGCGTTCTCGCTGGTGGTGGGCACTGTCGTTGGCGTCTACAGTTCGATCTTCATCGCCGCCCCGTTCCTGCTGTACATAGCTCAACGGGAAAAAGCGGCACAGGCCCGTCAAGCGAATGCTGGCTAGATTTCTTCGTTCTTGATCCAGTCGCTCTCCGATTCCCTAGGGACGGAGAGCGGCCATGCGGCGTCTAAGAAAACTCGTCAACGTCTTGCTGGTCATTGGCGCTGCCGCGCTGATGTCGGTGCCGTTTAAGCGAGTGCCGCCTCAGAATACGAAGAAGAACGCGGGACGTGGCGAGTGGCAGTTGGTGAAGCCCGACATTCCGTTCCGCGATCTGATCAAGGGCGGCGATTCGCCCAGCGGCACTCCAGGCGGCAAGCCCGGCAGTCAGGCCGCGAAGAAGGGTGGCAAAACTGTTCCCCGTGGCGGGAATGGATCTTCCGGGGCCACTCGGCCGATTGTGCCCGATCCGGGAGACGGGACGAACAGCACTCCGCGAACGGCAGTCGTGCCAACGCCGAGTGTTTCGTATTCGCGACCGGCCACAGCGAACTCAACTTCGAACACGAACACGAACACGACCACGGTCCCCGAACCGTTGTCGGACCGCGAGGCGATGAAGCGGGCCAGGGTGCTCCGCATCCCGCGGATCGCGCCGCTTCCCGAACCGTCCGAGCGGCTTGATGACGGCTCGGGACTGCCAAATCTGCCCTCTGAATTCACACCGCTGTGATCGTTAGCTTTGGGGCCTATCAGGGCGGGCGGTCGAGCGGGGCGGGGCGATAAAACGATCGAATTCCATGGGCAGCGGCGACTCCCAGCGCAGCGGTTCGCCGGTGGCCGGATGGGTCAGTCCGAGCGCTCGAGCGTGCAACGCCAGTCGACCGAAGGGCCAACGCGGGTGGGCGGCGAGTCGCGGACGGTAGCGGTCGTCGCCAATGACCGGGTGGCCCGCTTCGGCGAAGTGAACGCGAATCTGATTGCGTCGACCCGTTTCAAGCCAGATTCGGGCCAACGACGCGTCGGCCCAGCGCTGCTCGATGGCGAAATGCGTGACCGCATGTTCTCCATCGTCTTCCTCGTCGTCGGTGGAATGCCGCCGCAGTGATCGATCCGTCGTCAATCGGCTGGCCCAAGTGCCTTGGTTCGACGCGACGCGACCGGCGACCAACGCGAAATAGAGCCGTTCCGGTTTGTGTTCCGCGAATTGCGCCCGGATGCGGCTCGCCCATTCGGCCGTCTTGCCGAACACCAAGAGTCCCGAGACGCCTCGGTCCAGCCGATGCACCGTGAACGCCTGCCGCGCCCCGCCGCAGCGGCGAAGGTAATCGGACAGTCGATCGACCAGAGTGAACGCCTCGCCCGGATGCGCCGGCACCGTCAGCATCGAGGCGGGCTTGTCGACGACGATCAGTTGGCGATCCTCGTAGATGATTCCGAAGCCGGGAGGCCGTTTTCCCTTGGGCGCGGCGTGGTAACGCTGTCCAGGGTAGTACGCCAGTTCCACAAGATCGCCAACGGCGACCGGTTGGCCGGGAACGTCGCATGGCGTGCCGTTCACGGTCACACATCCATGGTCGAACAGTCCCACCACTTGCGCACGTGACAGGCCGCTCAATGTCTGAATGACGCGATCCACTCGGCCGCCCACAGCGGGAGACTCGGCGACAACTTGGTACTGTTTTCGCGTGACCGGCATCGGTGCCCTAGTGGTTCGACTTTCGCTTCGCCAGCTCATCCCGCAATTGCGCCGCCAGTTCGTACTGTTCCGAGGCGATCGCGTCGGCGAGCCGTTCTTGCAGGGTTCGTCCGACGTCGTGCTGTTGCCGCAACGCCTCCCGGGATTCGATCAACCGCTTCACAAGCTCGTCATCGTCGTAATGATCTTCGGCATCGTATTGGCGGAAGAGCCGTTTAAGCGTTTCGAGCCCCTGGTTGATCGCTTCCACCGCCGCCTCGGGGCCACCGTGCTCGAGCACCGCGAGCGCTTCCGCCTGAGTGCGATGGAACACGACGAACGGCCGATACTGCTCGTGCGACACGGTCCATTGCTCGTCGGGCGAGTGATCGCGGCAAAAGTCCATCAATCCCAGCGTGTGATCGGCATCCCGGACCGCCGCGCTGAAGCGACGGAGCGACAGCCAGCAAACACGGCGATGATAGAACTGGACGAACTCGCGGTCAGCCTCCGAACACTGTTCTTCGGTCATCGTCATCGCGGGATCGGTCGACTCGCAATCGTTCAGGTAGTCGAGATAGGTCGCGAACCCATCGGGTCGCAACCCGTCGGGCCGTCCGGTTGTTTCCAACTGGAGCAGTCCCAAGTCAACGCGCATCTGCAGCACTTCCCGGCCATCCCGACCGATCGCCAGTCGCACACTGACCCCTTGTGGCTCGTAACGCCAACCAAGCAAGATGCTGTCAATGTTCGCTTTCCGCGAGAGTTTCCGTCCCATGCCTCAATCTTTCCCCGTCCAACCGCTCTGAATGCTTGATTGCCAGATTATACCAGCCGGCCAAGCGGCGACCAATTCACTCGCGAACTCAGTTGCTCGCTTCCCGGCCTGCAGGGCCGCGCACCGTCGGAACGGGCCGCTCGGTTGCGTGGACGCGCGGAACGCACTTCGCCGCCGTCACCCATCCGAGCCAGGACCGCGCCGTTGTTCTTTGGTTTGGGACCGCAGGCGTTTGCCGGCGAGCCGGCGTTCTTTGGAACCGCGCGACGGGCGGGTCGCCTTGCGTTTCCGCGGCGGCCGCTCGATCGACCGCAGGATCTCCACAAGCCGTTCCAGGCACGCTTGCCGGTTGCGTTCCTGGTCACGGTACTCCTGGTTCGTAACGAGGAACTCGCCGCCGGTCGTGATGCGCGAACCGAACTGCGCAGCGAGCCGCTCGCGAGCCCCCTCGGGAAACGATGTCGCCCGCTCGATGTTCCACCGCAGGGTGGCCTTCGAGCTCACTTTGTTGACGTTTTGCCCGCCCGGCCCGGAGCTGCGCGCGTACTCGAATTCGAGTTCATCGAGCGGGATCCGCCACTGGGTCGACACTTCCAGGTATTCCATGGCTACGGCTTTTCCGCGAGTTTGGCCTTGAGAGCGGCGATCGTCGCGTCGACACGGTAGTCGATGATTTTCCGCCCCCAGGCGACCGTCTTGTCGAACGGTTCCAATTCAATGCCGTTGATTGCGAACTTTCCAGCCGCGACTCGTTGGGCGCGGCGAATACTGTTCGGGTCGACCGTGGCCATGATCGCCGTGATCGCGAAATCATCATGCAGGCCCTCGTCCCCTTGCTTCACGCCCTGGGATTCAAGCCACGTTTTCACTTTGTCGTAATTGTAGTATTCCGGAATGTAAACGATCCGCGGCCCCTGAGCGCCCCAGCGAGCCGCCAGACGTTCGGCGACATCCTTCATGCCCGGCTGGTTGCCGCCGCTGTCGCCCAGCAGCACGATCGTGCGAAAGCCATGGGTGCGATAGCCGTCGCAGATATCGGTCAGCAACGCCCGATAGGTCTCTTCGCGCAAACTGACGGTGGACGGGTATTTCATGTGCAGTCCGGGCGGCGAGATTTCCCCCTCGGGGACAAAGCCCACGATCGGAGCGACCAAGGCGTTGCCCAGCTTGCGGGCCAAGGCGTCCGTGGTGCCGCGAAGCACCACGTTATGCTTGTTCGCCGCCAAATAGGGCCCGTTCTGCTCGATGCCGCCGGTGGCCACGATCACCGTGTCTTTGCCGCCCCGCATCGCATCCCGGACCTCCATCCAAGTCATTTCCTCGATGAAGACACTGTCCACCGCGGGAATGGGCCGGGGTGAATTGAAGTCCGGGGCCACCGGATCAGGCTTGGCCACTTGGAATCCGACCAACATCGCGGCCACAACTGTCCACACTCCCGCTCGCATCTGAATTTCTCCTGGTTGATGGCCATCGTCGCGAAAGGCTTCGACGGATGCGAACGCCTTCCCGTTCCAAGTTTGAAAAACACCTGTCGACTCGATCGTGCCCGGATTGTAACCAAGCCCCATGCCGGCGCGCTGCCGCCCCGCCACGTTCGTTCCTTCCTCTCGGATCCTTCGATCTTCGGCCGTATGATGACCGCTGTCGAATAGCGATCCTGGCTGGATCGCGGTTTTAGCCGGATAGCTGGCGGACCAACGGATTCGACTCGTCCGCGCGTTTCCATTCCCAGGGGAAGTGCCCCATGCTTGAACACTCTCCTCCCGCAACCCGAGGCGCGTCACTTAACGCAAGCCGCGATTTTGTGGCTTGCTTGATCGCGGCGATCGGCCGGCCTGTGGCAACCCGGCTGTTTCCACGCCAATGTTTGTCTTGCCATTTCCGGTCCGAAAGGCTCTGGACGATTGGGCTCATCGTCTGCGGCCATGCGGCTTTCGTCAGCGCTGTCGTGGGCTGCCGCCCCGCGCCACCGACGGCGACGAGCCCCAGTTCAACCGCCACGTCACCCGCAGCCGCTACGCCGCCGCCAGCCTCCGTTGCGGAAACAACAAGGAAGCCATCCGACATGGCCAACGCGCAAGCGGCTTCCGCCAGTCCCGCGATGGCCCCGCCGGCGCAGATGGACGGAAAAGTCCCAGCGCCGGCAAGCGTGCCGATGGCCGCCGCGACCAAGGTGGAAGCGCCCGCTGCGGCAGCGCCCGCTGCGGAACCGTCCGCTGCGAAAACTTCCGCTGTGGCAGCGGCCGCTGCGGAAACGTCGGAGGCCGCGCAGGCCCGCAGCGCGGGGCGCTATCGCGTCCTGCTGTTGGTTCCTGGCGGACCGTTGCTGTTCGAGTTCACCTGCACCATCGCGGGCAAGCCGCTGGAGGCCTACCATGCCGAGGTGCTCGCCGGTTACCGCCGCGACGCGGATAGCGACGGCGACGGCCGAGTGACCTGGGACGAACTGCTGTCCAACGATTCCGTTCGCGCTGCTTTTCTGGCCGATGCTCCCATCAACAGCGAGCGGGAACGCGTCGAGTTTCTCCGCAATTACGACCTGAATCGCAACGGGGAAGTGGACGCCGCCGAGTGGCCCCGCTTGTTCCGTACCTCCTCGAGCGGCCGGCCTTTCGCGGTCCTCAATCGCGATGACGACCGCGAATGGAATCGGGAACAGTCGCCGCTCTTCACCGTGCTCGACAGCGACGAAAACCATCGGATCGATGCCGCCGAATGCCGGCAGGCGCCCGCGCGGTTGCGGCAATTGGACGCGGATGATGACGAACGGTTAACTCGGTCGGAAGTCATGGCCAGCCGGGTTGAAACGGCGGGAATGGCCGCTCCATCCGTGCGCCGGTCGCTCGAACCGTCCCTAGCGTGGGAGATTTCCGCGAGTATGGACTGGAACGGATTGCAGTCCGTGCTGCAGTCGATTTACGGAGGCGGTGGCCCGCTCGCGGAGGGCTGTTTTCCCGCGCGGCCGGCACTGTTCGCGGCGCTCGACCAGGATGGCAATCGCCGCTTGTCTCGCCGAGAACTGGAACGACTCGCCGACTTGCCGCTCGCCGCGCGCTGGTCGATCCACTGGCCAGACGTTAACCGTTCCGCGCCCGCGCCAGCCTCGTTCGTTCCGCCGCAATCCGGCGCCCTGGAACTGACCTCTGGGAACGGCGAAACCGAGTCGCCCAGCGAGTCGGTTCCCGAACGCGTGAGCGGCGTCTGGCAGATGGCGGCCGGGAACATGCGACTTGCCGTCTTTCCGATCAACGCCGCGGCAAGCGGCATCGATGGTGGCAAGGTCCGCGTGGTTGCCGGCTTCCCGCCGGACGCGCTGTGGACCGTGGCGGACATTGATGGCGACGGACAACTACTCGGCCGGGAACTCGAAACACTGGGAACCCGCCTGCTTGAGTTCGATCG
>CAIXSC010000307.1 GCA_903921945.1 uncultured Planctomycetaceae bacterium | reverse complement strand
CGGTTGTCGGTTGTCGGTTGTCGGTTGTCGGTTGTCGGTTGTCAGTTGTCAGTTGTCGGTTGTCGGTTCGATCAGTCTTCCCGTCCTTCGATCCCGCGCAACGATTTGATCTTCCCAGCTAAAGGAAGCCAGCCATGAAGAAAATCAAGTTCAACCTTGGCGAAGGCGGTTGGAAGGGGTTCATGCTTCTTCACGTGGAGAAGCTGGTGCTCGGCGTGGTCACGTTGCTGGTGGCGTTCTTTGTGTACAGCGGTTACCAGCGGGAAGGCTACAGCAAGGGCGATCCGGCCGACATGATGCGGAAGTCGGACGAAGCCTTGCAGCACGTCAATCAAGTCGATCACTCGATCCAGATCTTCAAGTCGGAAAATCGCGACCAAGTCTCGGATTACCCGCAGCTTGTGGATAAGAGCCGTCGGGCGATTCCGGCCGGCGATTACGCGGTGCCGATCCTCGACCCGCCTCGGTTCCCGCCGACTCGTCTTCGCCAGGACCCTCAGTTGTTCGCGCCGGAAAAGGTGGAGGTGAACGGGTTCTTGGTGGCGGTGTACGAGACGCCGGAAGACGAAGAGGATCCTTTCAAAGGTGATAAAGCCGGTTCGCTCGTCCGTCGCGTGACCGAGAAGAAAAAGGTGGTCAAGAAGACGGATAGCTCGTCCGCCCCTGGCATGGAAATGCCGGGCATGGCGGGAATGCCTGGAATGCCGGGCCCGGGTGGCGGAAAGGGCAAGGCGGGTAAAGGTGGCATGCCGCCCGCAATGCCTGGGATGGCGCCGATGGGCGAAGGTGGCGACCCGTTTGGTGGCGACCTGCCTGGGATGCCAGGTGGGATGCCCGGAGGCATGCCGGGTATGCCCGGGATGGGTGGCGGTGGCGCTTCGGTCAGCCCGGACTATGTCGAGCGGTTCATTCACGGTTTCCGGCCCGGTGCGACGAGCGGGGCGATGATGCCTGGACCGGGAATGGAAGGCATGGCCGGGGGGGCTGGCGGCGGTGCGGCGGCAGGTTCAGCCACGCGTGGCGTGAGCCGCTACGTTGTGGCTGTGCGAGCTGTGATTCCGCACAAGAAAATCTTCGACGAATACCAATCGACGTTGGCTGAGGCGCAAGGTTACGAGCCCTCGCGTGATACTCCGATCTATGTGAACTGCATCATCCAACGAGCGGAAGTCGGGGATGACCCCAATGCGCCGCTGACGTGGCGTTCGCTCAATTTCACCTCCAAGGCGCAAGAACGTATCCAGGCTCGCATGGAAGGCTGGGGCGGACTCAACACCGAAGTCGCGGACATGCGCTACGTCGACCAGGTGCTGACGCAATCGATCCCGCCCGCCATGATGGTGGACACTGCGAGCTTGGCGCTTCACGCCGAGGTTCCGCGCGCCTCGTTGGCGTTCGCCACGGACGCGGACGCCAAAGCGCCGGGCAAACGCCCTCGGATCGGTGACGCCGATGACACGCCTGACGGCGATGCCCCTGGAATGCCCGCCATGCCAGGGATGCCTGCAAAAGGAGGCATGGGAGGCATGCCTGGTATGGGAGGTATGCCGGGCATGGGCGGTATGCCGGGAATGGGAGGCATGCCGGGGATGGGGGCGATGCCCGGAACGGGCCGTCCCGGAATGGCGCCGCCCGGCGGCGCTCCGGGTATGGCACCTGGGATGGCTCCCGGAATGGGACCCGGAAAAATGGGCGGCGGTCCGATGATGCCGGGTGCCGGCATGCCAGGCGAAGGAATGGCCGGAATGCCCGGAATGCCTGGGATGGGAGGCATGGGTATGGATCCATCTCAAATGGACGCGCCCAAGTACAAGCTCATTCGGTTCTTCGACTTCGATGTCGATCCTCGCAAGAAATATCGCTACCGAGTGCAAGTGCTTCTTGAGGACCCCAATCGACCCCAAGAGCCAACCTACGCTCCCGATCCACGCACTCTTAGCGCCGCCGTCGCTCAGCGTGTCAAAGCGGCCGAGGAAGCGGATGCGGGTAAGCCTCAACGCAAGTATTGGCGGGAAACCGAGTGGAGCGAGCCGAGTACCGTGGTGTCGTTGCCGCAACCCGAACGCTTTGTTGGCGGCGAGGTTCTGGCGGGCCGCGTCTTGGAAATCCGCGATGCCAATAAGGCGCTCCCGCCACTCGTTGTGCCGTTGGAAGAGCCGGCCGCGAGCGTCTATCCGGTTGTTTGGGATGCCACGCGGGCGCTGGAGAAACCGGGCAATCCCGATCTGCCTGACGATCCCAAGAAGGATATCGAGAAGCCTACCGCCTACCGCGGGACCGTGCTCTCGTTCCGCAAAGACACCCAAGTCCTGCGTCCCGATACGCTCGAAGTCAAACTGCTCGAAAAGCATCAATTCCGCACCAATGCGGTGGTCGTGGATCTGCGTCCTGGCGAACCGGTGCGTGACGGGCTGAAGAAGGTCGGCGAAACGAAGGAACCACCCAAGTCGGCGGGCGAGGTTCTGTTGCTCGACCGCTTTGGCCAACTCGTCGTCCGCAACGAATTGGATGATGACGAGGAAGTGCGGCGGCTCATGTTCCGCGACGAAGGTGCGGCTCCTGCGGAAGCGGGCGGGGCGGACGGTATGATGCCCGGCGGTATGATGCCCGGCGGCGGCATGATGCCTGGCGGTATGATGCCGGGTATGCCCGGCATGGCTCCGCCAGGAGGCGACGGAAAGGCGGGTAAGGGCGGCCGCGGAAAAGG
>CAIXSC010000306.1 GCA_903921945.1 uncultured Planctomycetaceae bacterium | reverse complement strand
GGGTATGGGTTTGGGCTTGGTAATCGCCGCGGCGATTAGTCTGCCCGGAGCCGTGCGGGCCCAGAACGTCGAGCTGGAAGGGTTGGCGAGCGACGGCGGCGAAGTCTTTCAGACGATCGTCCAACGCGGCGACGGAAACCTGAAATCCGTGCAGCGCGCGATCGGCGCCGGCAGCCGCCTCGAACTGCACGCGAACCTTGACAATTCCGAAGCCGCCCCTGCCCGCAAGGAACCCCGGCAAAAGATGCGAAAAGAGCCCGGCTCGACGCGGGCCAACAAGCGGCCGCCAGCCACCGTCCATGCGCCAGAGTCCAAGGCGCCAGAGTCCAAGGCGCCAGAGTCCAAGGCGCCAGAGTCCAAGGCGCCAGAGTCCAAGGCGCCAGCAGCCGAGGTGCCGGAAGCCGAGGTGCCGCAAGCCGAGGCGCCGGAAGCCGAGCCGGTGACAGTCGCGCCAGCGGGGGGTGAACAGGAAACGAGCAAGGCAGCCGCAGCCGAGGCGGGTGGACACTTGATCGTACAACGTGACGAGCTGGGCCGATGGAAGTCGCTCGCCCTGACCACGGATGGCGCAAAGGCGCGGAACGCGGTGAAAGCCCTGCGGGAACGCGGCATCGAAGCGGCCGTCTTCCAGTATCTGCCAGTTCCGGAAGAGATTCGGCGGTTGCCGCTGGCGCCGGGCGTCGAAGCGCTCGGATTGGCCGTGCGGCTCAACGGCGAAGTCTTCGCAGTGGCGAAAGATGGCCGGCTGTTCGAAGTGCCGCTGCGTTAGTGGGTTTCATGTCCGAGAAATGGTTTTCTGTCTTTACCAAGAGAGGATTTAGCAATGCGTAAGTTCACATTGGGGGCGTGGTTGGTGATCGCGCAAATCCCGGTCGCGATGTTCGGAGCCGAAATCGAACTCCGAGGAATCGCGAGCAACGGTGGCACAACCATCCTCCGCAGCTCGGCGACAGGCGCGAGCAGGGTCGTGGTCGAAGGCAACTCGCGGAACGGAGCCGTCACAGATCTCCGAGCCGAGGCGGACGGCCATGCGAATTTGACCATGTTGGCGGAGGCCTCGGGCCGCAATGCGCGAGCCGATTCCAAGGCCAAGGTGAGCGGCCAGCGAGGCGGGAGCGTCGATGCCCGGTCTGTGAACCAAGCGATCGGCGGCGAGAGTCGCAACAGCCTGTTGGCGTCGGCTTCCGACGGTGGCTTCGCGGCTATCGACCAAGTGACCTCGTCCCGCTTTGGCTACGCGGAAAACTCGGTTGCCGCCGAAGCGGTCGGCGGCGTTGTCGATCAAGTCAGCACGGTGATCGCCAATCGTGGCAAGGGTATCAGCGCTGTTCACGGAGCAAGCCATGGTCAGTCGGCGACCACGCGGCAGGAGTCTTTAGTCGACAGTCTCGGTGGTTTCGCCAAGGCCTCCATGAAATCCAAAACGATGGCTGGCAAAGCGTTCGCCAAATCGCAATCGCTCGGAGTGGTCCGCGGCGGCCACGGCGGAAGCGTCCACAGCGAGTCGACGCAGCAGACGGAAGGAGCGAGTTCCAAGTCGGTCGTGGAAAACAGCTTCTTCCAACAGTAGTCCGGCCCGCTAGACGGAACGCCAGCCGGAACGCCAGC
>CAIXSC010000305.1 GCA_903921945.1 uncultured Planctomycetaceae bacterium | reverse complement strand
GGACAAGATGTCCGTCGTACGGACAGGATGCGGCTATCGAGCGGCCGGCTGGAGCAGCAATCGGTGCCAGGCACTCTTCCGTTCGTTCCCCGGACTGGAAAGCCGGGGAGTCTGGAAACGATGAACACCCCTGTCGACCGCGCAGTTTTTTGTCCGTCGGTCGAGAAAGGAGTACCGCATGGGTTGGCAGGCCATGGTGGCGGTGTGGAGGGGCGTTCCCCGGCAGGCGGCGTTGGGCGAGACGCTGGCATCCCAGTGTTTGGAGCGGTTGGGTACCGCTTGGGAAGATCGAATTGGCGATTTAGGGAATCAGGAGCTGAAAGGGTACGTGAGGGCCCAAGCGAGCCGTGTGCTGAACCAGTTCCAGCGGGAGGTGTTCTCGGCGGAAGGACGCGACTTCGCGCGTGGGGGCGAGGTGGTGGCCGCCGCGGTGGAGTCGCTCACGCGAGCGATCGCGGCGCGGCGCCATGCTTTCGCACCGCTGCCGAGCGCCGGCAATAGCTGGGCCGGCGGCAATAAACCGCGAATTCACAACCCTTTTGGTCGGCGTCTCCGGTTGATCGCTGGGTTAGGCGTCTTATCCTGCTGCGACAGGATTCCTCATTTCTTCTCGAAGGTACACTTTCCGCCAGTGTCCCTTACCAACAGGTCCGACTTAAGGTATTTCTTCGCGGAACCTGACTCTTTGAGGTACGCGTCCCAGTATGTCGTGCTGCACAGTTTGACGATATCCGTGATACTGCCATCCCGCGTTCCGAGACCGCCTCCGAAGGAAAAATGATTGGCCCCGTCGATCACGACGAGATACTTGTCACCAGCAGGACTGTACTTGTACGGCTCTTTTTTCCATTCAACGCCCTGGCCCCCGACCCCTTGATCCCGCGTTCCCGTAATCGTCATCATGGGGAGCTTAAGTGCTTCCCAACTCTTCGCGGTCAATCCTTGCTGACCAGTTCCCTGTCCCGAAATCGGCAGAATGCACTTCACTCGCTTGTCCATGAAGCTCGAGTCAGCATCCTTGCCAAGGTCCGCTGTGACGCCACCGATTAGCATAGCGGTATACGCCCCAAACGAATGTCCGCCGACCCCGATCACCTTTGAGTCGATCTTCCCTTTCAAACTGGATACCGATTTCGGTAGGTCATCTAGGTTGTCCAGGATCAGAACCAAATCGGCCACCCGGCCGCCGATTTTTTCTGGATCACTGATTCCTCGGAGTAACCCTCCGAGCCGAGCGCGGGCCGCGGCCTTGTTGTCGCCGCCTTTCCCAGGCTCAGGATTGTTTCGGCCGAGTCCATCAGCGTGGGTCGGGTGAATCACCACATACCCGTGGCTCGCCCAATGCTTGCCGACCGGGCTGAACGAATCCTTGTTGCCGCCAAAACCATGGGAGAACAGAATCACTGGGTAAGGCCCGCCGGTTTGGGGATGGTAGACCTTAAAGAACAGTTCTTTTTTTCGAGCCGCATCCATGAGTAAGAGGTCATCGGCGATCACGACCGCCAGCAAACCCTCCTTCGATTTGACCTGTTGCTCGGCGAGCGCCGGTTGCAAGAAGCGGGAAACCGCGAGTGCGAGAAAAAGAATCCTATACATATAGTACTCATCGCAATAATCAAGGCAAAACATCAAAACATCAAGGTCGACCAAAAAGCTACAACGGATCAGCGACGTTTGTCCTTGAAGAATTGCCACACCCGTTCCGCGCCTGAAAACGAACTGATCGGCGTGCTTCCAACCCGACGTGGCTTCGACCCTGGCCAACCATGGGCGCCGGCTGAATCCAACACAAACTCAGTCGCCGCCCCGTCCTCGGTCGCGCTATAGGTTGTCGTGGTGACTGTTCCTCGGGAATCGACTCTCCCCGGTGCCCGCGACTTATTCGCTTCCACCCAATACTCGACGACCTCCTGAAGCGGCTTGAATGGGGCGTTTTGCGCGCGGCTTACCAGTGGGTTGCGGCTCATTCCTCCCTCCAGTGGCACTTCTTCGTCTTTGGCCCCATTGATCATCAGAATCGGCACAGGGGCGGCGGGCTGTTTGTCGAATGTGAACATCGAGGCGACCACCGGTGCGACGGCCGCTAAGCGGTCGCCACGCGCCACGGCATAGACGAACGTCATCATGCCGCCGTTGGAGCCACCCGTCATATAGACACGATGAGGATCGCCATCGTGTTCCTTCACAAGTTTGTCGATCAAGGTGTCCAAGTACGCGATGTCGTCAGCGTCCCGCACTTGTCGCCGGAGCAGATAGCCCGTGTTCCAGGCGTGCCGTCGATTGCCAAAGTCGGTACCCTCGCCGTACACCACCATGAAGCCGTTGGCTTTCGCGACGGGATCGAAGCCCGAATTCGCTCGCATGATTTCCGCGCTCCCTTGGCCGCCATGGAGCGCGATCACAACCGGCCTCTTGGTCCCATCGGTCGAGGCGTTCACAATAACCGCCCGTCGATCCTGTTGCTTGACCTTGAAGGTGAGCTCGAATTCGGCCTGCGGATTGGTCCCGCGCTTCGGAGGCATGTCCTTAGATTGGTCCGGTCCGCGATCCGTTGCGGGGTTGGTCGCCGTGGATGTGAATGATTGGCGATAGAAAGTCCAGTTTGCGTCACCCAGGGCGTCCAGGGTTTTCAGCGGGTTATGGTCGACCCCTTGGAGCACAATCCAGGCGTGTGGAATGGCGAGCATTTCCAGGTGTTGATGAAACGCGAGGTTGTTATTGAAAGTTTCATCCTGGTCGCCACACACCACGCGAACGAGCGACTTTTCCGTGAGCGCTCGCGCATGTTGTTCCGCAAGTCGACGGGGACTGACGCTCTTGAAATACTCTTGGTCGCCGCCGTAAACCTGCTGGAGCACTTCGGCGGCCCGTTGTCTTCCCGCGCGCGGCGTTTGAACGAGTTCGGCTTGTAATGGGCCTCCTCCCATGATGGATATGGAACGGAAGAGGTCGTGGTGTTTGAATCCCAGGCGCGCCGCGCCATAGCCTCCCATGCTGTAGCCATCGAGCAAGCGGCCATCGCGGGTGGCGAGCGTGCGAAAGGTGGCGTCTATATGTGGAACAAGTTCCCGGATGATGACCGTTTCGAGCGGCGCGGAACCGTCTTTCCAATCGACATACATGCCTTCCACAAGTCCGTTCACGAAGACCACGAGACACGGAGGCGTTTTGCCGGCCTCGATCGCGGCGTCGAAGTGCGCGGCGACCTTGGGAATACCCGGCAATCCGCCGCCCGAGCCATGCAGCCAATAGACAACCGGAAACCGTTTCTGGGAATCCCGTTCATAGGCGGCGGGAGTGTAGATGTGGTAGCTGACTTTTGTCTTCGCCGCCGCGCTTTCGAACGTCCGATACGAAACGCGCAGAGCTTGGACCGGCACTGTGGTCCAGGCGGGGGTTCGCCGCGTTTCGTTTTGCGGTACGACCGCCTGGGCGCGAGCCGATCCGATGAACGCCGTAAGCAAGAGCGTCAGGAAAGGGACGAGTAAGCGATGATTCATGGCGAGTCCTTACGGTGGGTGACTGGGACCAACATCCACAGTGAACGATTGATAGATGGGCACCTTGAACCCGATGACTTTACCAGGGGCTTCGCGCCAGGAATATTTCTGGTTTAGGCAGCACCCGGGAGACGGTTTGTCGGTTGGTCATCATGGGGACTTGGCCTCCGGAGTCTTTAGCCAGCGTTCGGCAAGGGGACCGAACCAGTTCGCCATCAGTTCCCGCCGCTTGCGGGATATCGCGATCGCTCACCAACCGCCTGACCGCCTTCGTTTCCCGATCGACTGTGATCGTCGCTCGACGCATCCCCGCGCCCTGGGTCGCGACCCGCACACCCCGGGGCGGCTTAAAACCGACGCTTGGGACCTTCCCCATGCTTTCTCCGCCTTCCACGCGTTCCGCTGCTCCTTCGGTTCCTGCGTTTTCGACCTTTGGGGAAGTGCCGTTAGTCTCTCTCTCGGTTTGCACGACATACACCCGCTCAACCGGCGCGGCATGGGCGTCCATCGCCGCCCGCACAATGATATCCGAGCTGCTGGCGATGGTCATTCGCTCCCAGCGACCCATCACGAACGCGAACCCGATAGCCGCGAGTATCGCTAGCGCGCCCGCCATCTGCCAGGTCCGCCTCGCGGCAAGGAGATGATGGAACGCCCGCCACGCAGGCGAAACGCGGCGGACACGCTGTCGATTCGCTTTTGGCGCGACGTGGCCAGCGGACGGTTGACCGACCATATCGACCGACGCCGCCAGCGGTTCAGCTCCAAGCTCTTCCGACAACAGCGAATCCAAGATCAACTGGTTGGCGTTCGATACACGACTGAAGCGTGGCGCGAATGCGGAACAACGCCTGCCTGACCGAACCGGAAGGCCGGCCGATCGACGCGCTGATCGACTCGATGGCCTGTCCGGCCGAGTAGCGCAAATCGACCAATTGCCTTTGGGGCGGCGGCAGTTTCCGCAGGCATTGGTCGAGTGCCGCGCGGCGTTCGTCGAACTGGCCGAGCTTTTCCGAGGCGGCCGCCGACAGTTGCTCGAGCGCGGCGTCGTCGAACACCAACCGCTCGCGTCCCAAGTCCGCAGATGGTTCAAGGCCTCGAACCGGGCAATCTGGCTCGCCCAGGCCCAGAAATCCGATCCCGGCTGGAACTCGTTGGCCTTTTGCCAGAGCACCGAGTTGATTTCCTGGAGAATGTCATCCACGTCGCTTGGACGCACCAGCAAACAGCGGACAAACGCCCTCAGCCGCGACTGATACCGGGCAATTTCCCCCACAACGAGATTGTGAATGTCACTGGTCACAAAGATGCGCCTCCCGAGGGCTAATGTCGCCGGCCCCGCGAATGTTACCGGCGCATGCGGCCCGGGCGTTGGAACTGGCCGGCGTGCGTTGCCGAATTGGTCCACGGACTGGAATGCCAGTCGGACGGCGAAGACTGGCGTGTGTTGCTGGATGGGCGACGTGGCAGGAGTCTAGTCGTATGAAGGGTGTTGGCTCTGCTGGCGAGCGCTACTGGGCAGAAGACAAAAGGTGCCAGGTCAAAAGGTTCCAGGCACGAATGGCACTCTTCATGGCCGTTCGCAGCATCGACTCGCGCAGGAGGTTGTAGACCAGCAGGCAGGACCACAGTTCCGTACGCACCATCTCGGGAGTTTTGGCGCGGAGGATGTCCATCCCCAGAGT
>CAIXSC010000304.1 GCA_903921945.1 uncultured Planctomycetaceae bacterium | reverse complement strand
TCTGGACAATTCCTGGGATGCCGCGAATCATTCTGACGATCAGTGGGGCGAACTTCTTGAGGGAGAAGGAGACTTCCCCATGCCCCGCACTGCGCGCCGACAGATTATCGACGAATTCCGAGTCGGCACCTACCACTGCAGTAGCCGGTGTGTTCGCCGGAGTTCATTCCGTGATCGCGTGCTTGGCGGACTCGATCCGAGCCACCGCCAGCAATGGTTTGTCCAGCGTCTGCGGGGGCTCGCTCGGCTCTTCGCGATTGATGTCATGGACTTCGCGATAGTGGACAACGAGTTCCACACCGTGCTCCGCAACCGGCCGGACCTCGCGCGAAAACTGTCGCCCGAAGAGGTTATCCGTCGCTGGTTACAGTTGTCCAGGCGGAGTCTCGATCTCAAGGCTGTGCCAGACCTGAAGCAGATAAAGAAGGAGCTTGCCAAACGGGGCTGGCTGGCCGAGTTGCGACGGCGGCTGAGCAGCATCAGTTGGTGGATGATCATGCTCAAAGAACCGATCGCGCGGGAGGCGAACGCGGAGGATAGGGTCCGCGGGCATTTCTTCGCCGAGCGTTTCGATGCCGAAAAACTGGAGGATGGCGAACAGAGGTTAGCGACGAGTTTGCAGATCAATTCTTTGGCCGTGCGTTTAGGGTTGGCGAACGACGTGGTGAGTTCCCAATTCACCGCGGCGTATGCTCGGCGGAATGGGGACGGAGACTGGTTGGCGGGGGAACTGGTCGAGGAATTCTCGCAAAGTTCGACCGACTCGCCCGCATCGGAGGACGCAATCGCCTCTGAAGCGAGCGGTGCCGAGGAGGCGAGTCGCACGGCAGAGGTGCTAGGCGGCGATGTATCGGCGGCCCAGGCCGGCGATCACTCGAACTTGGTGAAAAAGCCGCCGTTGTTCAATCGGCTTCCGCTCGAAGTTTACATGGACTGGTTGGCGAACAACCTTGGGCCGGCGGGTGACGATGCGGCTTTGACAACGCCCGCGTTAACGCTCCCCGAGCAATTGCCGGAAGCGTGGTTGCGCTATGGATTGGACGCGGCGAACTGGGAAGAGGCGGTACGGACGATTACCCGTCGCTTTCGCTGGTTAACGCGTGTCGCCTCTGAGATGCGTTGCGACTGTCGCCGCTTCGTGGCCGATTCGACCCCGCCGCCTCGGTAAACGGGCCGCTGAGCACACGCTTGGTCCCGCGCGCCGTTCACGCGGGACAAGGCCAACAGATGCAGACTCCTGAGCCGACGCTTAAGAGCGCCCTCCAAAAAAGCTGTTCGCCAACAGCTTCGAGGGTCGCTGCGCTTTGTCGGACGTGCGGATCGCAAAACCACGGGCAAAAACCTCTCTACAGAGGGGATTTGAGTGAATCTAGGCCGGCTTTGAGTGACTCGAAGACCGTTCTTGCCTCTTTGTCTGGTCGATGGCAGGGAGAACACCGCCGTTAAATCCCTCGAATGCCATCCGTCCCGCATGAAATCCTCGCGGAGTGGAGCCGCGCCGACCGGCCTCGGGCCATTCCCAATCCCCAGTAGACTGTCTCAGCCTGTTGTCAATTTCGCCAGCGGGCGGTCGGCAGCGGTTTGGCACTGCGGACACGCCCCAGCGCGAGAATCGCAAGCCATTTTCGCGTATGAAGTTGCGTTCACACACGACCACGCACTTTTCCGCTGTGGCGAAGGCTGCGATGTCAGCGGCGGCGGCTGACTGCCGAGCTGATTCCCAGCCGAGAACTGGGGTGGATCGGGCCCGGGAAACCGGCTCGTCCGCGAGGGAGATTTGCGGTAGACAGTCTACGGGTTTATGGTCGGCGGCGAGGCGGCCCGGCGCGGCCGTGCGGTTCGCTTTACGCCGGGGTGTCCATGGGTAGGCCGCCGCAGTCTCTCCCAGAGCCGCGAGTTGCACCCTTGAGGGCAAGCTAGGTGTTAGCGTGAAGAAATCCCGCAGCGAAGATTGGAATGCCGGAGCCGCTCCGTGGCAGCCCCTTCCATCCATGTTCTACGACCGCGATCCGGCGACGGTCGCCCGTGAACTGCTCGGCGCCTACCTCATTCGAGTCACTCGCGAAGGGCGACAACGAGGCCGAATTGTCGAAACCGAGGCATACCTGTCGCGGAACGACGCGGCTTGCCATGCGGCTCGCGGCCGAACTCGTAAGAATGCGTCGATGTTCGCGGGTCCGGGGACCGCGTACGTCTACGCGATCCACTCGCGCTGGTGCTTCAACGTGGTCACCGAGCCGCGGGGAACGCCCTCGGCGGTGCTCATTCGAGCCATCGAACCGCTCGAAGGGATCGCGGTGATGGAGGCGCGCCGCCGACTGTCGCGAACGCTGGATTTGGCCCGCGGCCCGGCGCGCTGCTGCGAGGCGCTCGCGATCGATCGCCGCCTGGACGGTTGGAACCTCTGTCGTGGCCAACGATTGTGGATCGCCGCCGGCGACCGGCCGCCCGAACCGCTGCTCTGCTCGCCACGGATCGGCGTGACCGCGGCCGCCGAATTGCCCCTGCGGTTTTTTCTGGGGGAATGCCCCTACGTCAGCGGTACTGGCCGCTGGAATCGAGCGGCCGTTCCCTTTCCGCCACTGGAAAATTGATTGGACGACACCCGGCCAACTAGCCGAATAACCCTCAGGATCGGAAGAGTCGGCCGGCCGCGACGCAGCCCCAACGGGACTCGCGGCTATTCCATATCAGGGAGCTACGGGGTCCAGTATGCACCGGCGGCGATTCCTCAGCGGCGGCTTCCGAGCGTTGTGTGGCTGGTCGGCGGCAAGCTATCTTCTGTCGCCAGCCGGCGGGCTTGGAACGAGTTCGAGGTCGGGCGGCTTGGGCGCGACAGCCGGGACAACAGCCGGTACTGCGGCCGCCTCGGAAGCGGTGGCCGTGCCCCATGCCCGCGACATCGCCCGCGGCCTCATTCCGTTCGATCAACTGACCCCCCGGACCCAAGACCGGATTTGGAACGTCGTCGAACGACCGACTATCCATCGCCGCTTGCCAACGCAAGCGATTGGCTGCGATCCCGACCTGTACTTGTTCCTGCTGCGGAACCCGGAAGTGGTCGTGAACATGTGGCAGCTCATGGGGGATCACGTCGCTGTCGATCCGCCGCGTCGCTCCGTTCACGTACGACGC
>CAIXSC010000303.1 GCA_903921945.1 uncultured Planctomycetaceae bacterium | reverse complement strand
CTTCAGGGTCGCGGGGCAGTTCGGTGTGACGCAGCCGCCAATCTTGCACGTCGGCGACACCGGGCAGATTCGCGCTCGCGGCCCGCACCCACATGTCGCCGTCGGTGAACTCCGGGGGGAAGTTGAGCAGTTCGAGCGTTGAACGGCCGAGCCGTGCCGCCGTGGTATCGGGCGGCGGCAAGCTGGCGACAATCTCGCTCCGCGCGGCATTCAACGCGACGGCTCCAGCGAGCATCAGGAAGGGGCGTCGCGGGAGGCCGCGATGGATAGCGTAGCGGGCGGCTGGAATGCCTCGCGCCGAGCGGCTCAACGCGGTCAGGAACATGCTCTGAGGTTGCAGGTCGAATGTGATTTGTCCACGGCCGTCGATCACGGTTTCCCGCAACGCCTCGTCGCCACTTTGTCGCAAACCTGCAAGGAATTGACCCGCTTCGAGGAATCTCCTCAGTTTGGCAAGGTCCGCGCCTTGGTGCGGAGTGGCGATAAATACCGCGCGATGGAAATCGCCGCCCAGCACTTCGGTGTAGTGGCGAATCACCAATCCGCCCGCGCTATGGCCAATCAGATCGATTCTAGGCAATGAAGCTTGCACGCGAACCAGTTCGCGGCGTAGGAACCGGCCGGTGCGGGCAAGGCTGTCATCCGAGGGATACTCGAGCGCCAGCAGCCGACGGTCAGCCAAAGTCATGTCGGCGGCGAAGGCCTTGAGCATCGGCAACAGCGCTTCGCTGCTCGATTCCATGCCGTGCAAGCACACGATCGCTGGCTTGCCGTCCGCCAAGGCGCCGTCTTCGAGCCGCAACAAATTCCCGGTCTGGCGATCGTATTCATGGAGGCCCCAACGCCGGCCAAAGTACGCTCCGTCTGCCTCCAACCGCAGTCGGCGAAGCCGATCGACGGGGCGTGGCGGGGCCGCGCGGGGAGGTATTTCGCCTGGTCGGCCTTTCAGCCGTTCCGGTTCGACGGGCGGAATGCCGTCGCGAGGCGGCGGTTCGTCCAGCAACATCGGTTCGTCCAGGATCGCGTCGCGGCGAAGCGAATCGAGGCACTTCTCGGTGTCGAAGCCAGCCAACTGGCACAATTGGAGCGCGAACAAATCGGCCCGATACTCCTCCTCGCGGCTGTACACCGGCTCGAGGATTGCGTTCATGGTCTGCAGCGCTTCCAGGAACTGCTCGATGTTGCTTTGATCGGCCGGCCGCAAGGCGGCATCGCGGCGCAGTTCCAACTCCAGCCATTGACGCTGAAGCCGTTGTCGGGCATGTCCGAGCACCGCATGGCCCAACTCGCCAGCCAAAACGAAGGCCGCGGCCTCGGTGCCTGACCTGGGGGCGTCGAGCGTGTCGAGCAGCCATTGGCGATCGACCACCAAAAAGCGGTCGCCCACAAGTTGGCTGCGCGGGTCGAGCCCGCGAACGACATGGAATTCCCAAGAGACTCCGGGGGGGCGCAAGCCATCGGGCACGCTCTTCGCCAGTTTGGCGAACAACGCCGACGCGGAGGGCGGTGGCGATTCCCACGCCCGCTCGCCCCGGGAACGCTCGGCCGCTGACGCGGATAGCCGAACTTGCTCGGTCTCCGGCAGTGGTGCTTGCAGGATTAGCCAATTGAGCAGACTGCCAGCCGCCTCGATGGCGGCCGGATTGAGTTGTTCGCGGGTGCTCCACAGGGCATTGGTATCGATTCGCCGCCGTTCTTCGCGCGTGAACAGACTGTCGTTCGCGTTAGCGGCCGGGTAAGCGTTCCCGAATACGGCGACGATCGGCAGCAGCGTGGCGATCCATTCCAGGGTTGGCCAGCGACGTGGCGTTTGAGCATCCATGGCGACACCTACGTGGAAAAGGGGAGGCGGTCGCGAACAGGTGGCGACAGGATCGCGCACGATTCGCGGCCGAATTGTACGCAGTGCGCCTCGCGCTATTCCATTCGGATGGAGCAATACCGGACAAAACCGTGGAAATGAGCTTTGCCTTTGTCTGTCGCATTCCCGTAGAATTCGCCGCGTTGCATCGGCCCGTCGATGGTATTGCTCGGTGGCGGAAGTAGCGGCCGGTCGCTTTTCTTTCGGTTGCTTCCGCCTGTCGCTTCTCATACACCTCAGGAGGCCTGTCATGCCCATTGGCATTTCGCTGCACATCGGACTTAACTCTGTCGATCCGGCCCAATACCAGGGATGGGACGGAAAGCTGGCGGCCTGCGAGTTCGATGCGAACGACATGGCGGCGATCGCCAAGAAACGCGGTTTTGCCGAAACGACGGTCATGTTGACGAAGGACGCGACCGCAGACGCCGTGAAGGCGGCGATCACGGCGGCCGCGAAGAAGCTCAAGAAAGACGACCTGTTGCTGCTGACCTACTCGGGACACGGAGGACAGGTGCCGGACCGCAACGGCGACGAACCCGACAGGATGGACGAAACCTGGGTGCTGTACGATCGGCAGTTGATCGACGACGAGGCATTCTCGTTGTATTCGCAGTTCAAGACGGGAGTGCGTCTGCTGGTGCTCTCGGATAGTTGCCACAGCGGCACGGTCGTGCGGGAAATGCCGAGTCACCTGCGGGGCGATGCCGCGGAGTCTAACGCGACGGGTGGTGGAGCTGCGATTCGAATGTTGCCGCCGACGGTGCGCGACGCGGTCAACAAAGCGCAGCGGAAACTCAACGACCGCCTGCAAGCTGAGAATCCGCCGCGTCTCGCCGTGGCGCTCAAGGCGTCGCTGATTTTGATCTCCGGTTGCCAGGATAATCAGTATTCGCTGGATGGTGACCGCAACGGACTTTTCACCGGCAATCTTCGCAAGGTGTGGAACAACGGACGTTTCAAGTACGGCTATCGGCGTTTTCGCGATACCATCGCCGCCGCGATGCCGCCTTCGCAAACTCCGAACTACTTGGTGCTCGGACCGAAGAACGCCGCCTTCGAAGCGCAAATCCCGTTCACGATTGGTTAGGTTTCCGCCGCACACGCTCGCTCTTCGTGGGCGGTTTCCGCTCTGCGGGTTTTGATTCGACGCAGCGGACTTGGGAATTGGGAATGCGGTGCCCCTGGGTACCGCTTTCACAGCGCCACGCGACCCGGTAAACCGTCGCCTTGCCCAAACTCGAACGGAACCGTGTACCATGGCCAGATGGTTTCGATGTCTGGCGGTTTCGCGGGGAGCTTTCAGGTGGGAAAAGCATTACTCGACTGGTTGAGCCGGTCCGTCGCGTTCACGGTTGCGGTTGGTTTGGCGGTCGGGATGTGCGCCTCGGCGTGCGCTCAGAGCAAGGCTCCGCAGCGGCCGACGCTGCCCAAGGGGTTCGTCGCCGAATACGACGTCGCCTATGTTCCGGATGGCGACGAGGCGCAGCGGCTTGATATCTACTATCCCGAGCAGGCGCCGGAAAAACCGCTGCCGCTGTTGATCTGGATCCATGGCGGCGGCTGGAGCGCGGGAAGCAAGTCCCAAATGCCGTATCTGAGCCAGTTGCCGCGCGGATACGCGGCAGCGAGCCTCGAATACCGCTTTAGCCAGAAGGCGAAGTTCCCGGCCCAGATCCAGGATTGCCAAGCGGCCATTCGTTGGCTGCGGGCGAATGCGGCCAAGTACCACCTCGATTCCGCTCGGTTCGGCGTCGGTGGCGGTTCGGCGGGCGGTCACTTAGCCGCGCTTGTCGGCACCAGTGGCGGAAAAAACACCTTCCCGAAAATCGGTGGCCATGACGACCAGTCAGACCGCGTTCAAGCGGTATGCGACATCTACGGACCCACGAATTTCTGGACCGTCATCAAGCAGGCCGAAGATGACAAGGCGGTCAAGAACATCTTCAAATGGAACCAGGGCGATCCATATTCCAAGCTGATCGGGGCCCGATTGGGCGAGGACAAGGCGGCTTGTGACGCGGTCAGTCCCGTGACTTACGTGAGCGCGGACAACCCGCCGTTCCTCATCCTGCATGGCGATCGCGACACGCTTGTGCCGTATGCCCAAAGCGTGGAATTGGCCGAGCGACTCGAAAAGGCGGGTGTGTCGACGGTGTTGCAACGCTTGCCCGGCGCTGGCCACGGGGGTCCGCTGTTCACGGCGCCGCCCGTGTTGAATCTCGCCACCGCGTTTTTCGATAAACATTTGCAAGGTCGCGACGTCGAGGTGAAAGCCATCGATCCTGCGACACTCGCCCCCGCGAAGT
>CAIXSC010000302.1 GCA_903921945.1 uncultured Planctomycetaceae bacterium | reverse complement strand
GTAGCCTTGCCGCGCGCGGGCGAGCAGGTACGGCGCGCGGCTCATACTTTCCGCCCCGCCAGCGACAACCAGTCGAGCGTCGCCCGCGCGGATCGCTTGGGCCCCGAGCATCACGGCCTTGAGTCCCGATCCGCACACTTTGTTGATCGTCGTCGCGCCGACGGACGCGGGCAACCCGGCTTGAATAGCCGCTTGCCGCGCTGGGTTCTGCCCCTGGCCAGCGCCGAGGACATTTCCCAACAAGACCTCGTCAATGTCCGGAAGGTTTTCCAGGACCGGCGCAAGGGCGGCCAGACTGTCGGACACAGATGGACTCGCCTTGGCGCCTGGGCCGTCTCCCGGCACAGCGCTTTCTCCCTGATCCTGGCTGGCTCCTGGGCGAACGCCGCGATCAGCGGCCCGCGTCAGCGCCGCGCGGATACAGATCGCCGCCAGATTGGCGGCCGGGAGCGCGGACAACGAGCCGTTGAAAGACCCGATGGGCGTTCGCACGCCACTCACGATCACCACGTCGGACATGAGCCGCCTCGCATAGGACGTCGGTGGAAACACCCAACACAAAGAGTTGCATTCACGGAAATGAACATGTCATGGTCCATGTCCATCCGGCTTATCCAGGGTGGAAAGAGCCGGGCGTCCAGCAGCGGATTCCCGCGATCGCCCTTAGCCAACTCGCACGGCGGAAAAACGGATATCGGGGTTTTCGCGTTCTGTGTATTTCGCGTCGTAGGGCGATTGGAACAGCACGGCGTTATGGCCGTATTGGTCCTGGACAACCCGGGCGTTGTAAGACACTTTTAAGTCGGCCAGCTTTTCCGCCGGGGCGTCAATCCAACGGGCGAGTTTGTAAGGCAACCATTCGACATCGGTGGCCGTGTCGTATTCGCTCTGTAGGCGGAATCGCACGACGTCGAATTGCAGCATCCCGACGGCTCCGAGCAGCGGGTCGCGGCTGCCGGATTTGGGATCGGTGAACATTTGGATGGCGCCTTCCTCGAGCAACTGTTCCAGGCCGCGTTGGAACTGTTTGCGGCGGTCGGTGTCGCGACACCGGAGCAGAGCGAAGTTTTCGGGCGAGAATTGCGGGAGCGGTTCGAGGTTGACGGGATCGCCTTCGCAGATCGTGTCGCCCAAACGGAATTCACCCGGATTGATCAGGCCGATGATGTCGCCCGGATACGCTTCGTCCATCGTTTCCCGTTCCTGGCCGAAGACCCGATGAGCGCGGCGGAGCCGCAGCTTCTTGCCGGACCGGGCGTGCAGCACATCCATATCGCGACGGAAGCGGCCGGCGCAGATCCGAACGAAGGCGATGCGGTCGCGATGGCGCGGGTCGAGGTTGGCCTGGATCTTGAACACGAAGCCGAGGAATTCGCCGCGAGTGGACGGGATCGTGCCGGTATCGCTCCGCCGGTCGTAGGGCGGCGGGCAAAAGTTCAGAAAGCCCCTCAGGAAGTGTTCGACGCCGAAATTGGTGAGTGCGCTGCCGAAGAACATCGGCGTTTGCAGGCCGCCAAGGAACCCGTCGCGATCGAACGGCATGGCGGTCGACGCCAGCAGTTCGACTTCGTCCGCCGCGTTCGCCACGTCGGCGGTTAACGCGGCCGACTCGGGAATCGCATCCGGCCCGTGCAGCGACGCGACGGGATAAGAACGGAACGGAATGCGGCGGTCCGAATAGCGATCGTCAAACAGATGCGCGACGCGGCTGCCGACATCGATGACGCCGGCGAAGTCGCGGCCGGAGCCGAGCGGCCAATTGATCGGAATCGCGTGAATCTCGAACTTTTGCTCGATCTCCGCCAGGATCTCCAGCGGCGCGCGTCCCGGCCGGTCCACTTTATTGACAAAGGTGATGACCGGAATTTTGCGCAGGGCGCAGACTCGAAACAGTTTCTCGGTTTGCGCCTCGATCCCTTTGGCCATATCGATGACCATCACCGCGCAGTCGGCGGCCATCAGCGTGCGATAGGTGTCCTCGCTGAAATCATGGTGGCCGGGCGTGTCGAGCAGATTGACTTGGCACCCTTCGAACTCGAACGTCAGCACCGTCGAGCTGACCGAGATGCCGCGTTGCTTTTCCAGTTCCATCCAGTCGGACGTGGCCGCTCGCTGCGACTTGCGGCCGCGGACCGCGCCAGCGACATCGATGCAACCGCCAAACAGCAGCAGTTTTTCCGTCAGCGTCGTTTTGCCGGCGTCAGGGTGCGAGATGATCGCGAACGTGCGCCGGCGGGCGACTTCGCGTTGCACAAGTGGATCGTGGTTCGACATGCGTTGGCAGCGGCCTCAGTTCTTGGTGCGGTGGGCGAAACGGGCGGCTTGGGCGGCGATATCCACGCCCACATCCCGACCCCACGCCTCCAACAGCCGGCGGAACACGGGCCCGGGCCGGCCATCGCCGATCGGTTGGCCATCCAACCGCGTACACGGGACGATGCACGGCGAAGTGCTCGTGAGGAAAAGTTCGTCGGAACGCGCGAGATCCGCCGGCGATAACGGCCGCATGTGAAAATCAATGCCGATCGAACGCGCGATATCGGCGAGCCGCGCGACGCTGATTCCCGGCAGGATCTTTTCCTTGGGCGGCGAAACAAGCCCCTCGCCGGCAAAGTACGCCACGACGTTGGCGGTCGACGCCTCGGTGACAAATCCGTCGTGGTCAAGCAACAGCGCTCGCGACCCCGGTTCGCGTTCCCGCGCCTCGCGGTCGGCCAGGTAATAATGCATGCGGCTGCGGCACTTGAGTTCCGGTGGCCAACAGTCGGCCGGAACTTGGCGGATGCTCGTGACCACCAGCGGCTGGCCCCGTTCGAACAACGACGCGAAGAGTTCGAAAGCCAACGGATACGTCATCACGAGCGTTGTTGGGCCGCCGCGCGCTCCGCAAGCGAACGCCGAATAAACGCCCGGCGTCACCACGATCGACAACCCGAGGTCATCGCCGTCGGCGAGCAACGCGTGGTTGTGACGCGCCAGCGAGCGGCTGATCTCGGCGAGCGTGCCGAGCGAAACGGCGGGACGCACCCCGATCACGTCGAGCGACCGGCGCAGCCTCGCGAGATGCTCGTCCAGCATGAACAGCCGTCCACCGAACGTGCGAAGTTGTTCGCCGACCGTGGTGCCTTGCACGAAACCGGCGTCGTAGGGCGGTAGGCAGACCTGGGAGAACGGGGCGAATCGTCCGTTCCAATAAGCCAAAGGTTCGATCATGCCGCTCAACCTAACGTTTCGCGGCTTCCTGTTCAACGACGCTGGAAGGCGGCGAGTCCATCAACGCGCCCCCAATCAACTCGATCACCGTTGGCGACCGCAATATCAGTTCTTCGTCGTGTGCCCGCCCCACCGCTGGTTCAATATTCCATTGGTCCACGCGAGTCGCGGCGGCGCCGAGCCGTTCGTCGCTAATGCCCACGCGGCCGAGCGCTTGCGGGCGTTCACAGGGATAGATCAGCTTGAACCAGCGAAGTGCCGGGTCCGATGGGTTGTAAAGGATCGTCATTCGGTCGATCACCTCGAGCGCCCGGTTGTGCATGCTGTCCTGGCCAATCCAGTGCCAATGCATCGCGGGCGCGGCCAGCACGACTCGCAGCCGGACCGACGTTCGCGGAACGCCGTTCGGGATTCGAAGAATCGGCAGTTCGCGGTCCTCGAACCGCCCTCCGGCGAGCCACTGGGCGGCCCCCGTTACGACTCGGGCCCCGTAGCTGAAACCCAGGATGCTGACGTTCGCGTCCGAAGGAAATCGCTGGAGCAATCCGGCCAGATACCAAGCTTCGGTATCGGTGCGTTCCGATTTGTGGAGAAAGTCGCGTCGGCCGCGGAGTGTCTTCGCGCTTGGCCATGACCAGATGACAACTTGAAACGGGGGCGCGCCGGGCCGAGCGGCCAACTGCCGCGCCAGCTCCGCTCCGCGCGCCACCGCCTGCGCATCGGCCCCGCGATTGCCGTGGACGTAGATCAAAGTGCGGCGCAGCGCCGCTTCCCTCAGCAGTTCGTCGATCGAGGCGGAAAGCCACTCGTCGTGCTCCGATCGCTGGATATCAAGCGAGTCGGTGCGGAGTTGAGCACCGGGATCTTCGAGTTCATGGGTGCGGATCCGCCAGACGCGTTCCACGCCTTTCACGTCCACGCTGACCGTCTCGGTTGCGTCAAGCGAGTGCAGCGAGTCATGGGGGGCAATCGCGTCACGGGCGTCGAGCGTGTCACGGGCGTCGAGCGAGTCGCGGGCGTCAGCCGTGCCCTGCGCTTTGGTCGGATTGCGCGAGTCGGTCGTGCGATGGGGGCCGGTCGCGTCGCGAATGCCTTTTGTCTCGCGATTGCCGGTCATGTCGCGCTGATCCATGGCTTCGCGGGGCGCAGGCGGGGCACTGGCGACACTCTCGCGAGCCGTTGAGGCTGGTGCGAGCCGATGCTTCGGAAGCGAAGCCGGCGACTCGGTGGTTATGCCGGTGCCGGGGCCGTTCGTGGCGATTGTGCGACTGGCGGCGTTGATGCGGCTGGCGGTGCCTGTTTGGCCGGCGGTGTCTGTGCGGTCAGCGGTGTCTGTGCGGCCAGCGGTGTCCGTGCGGCCAGCGGTGTCTGTATGGATGGTGGCGTTCGTGCGGCTGGAGGTGCTGCCGGGGATCTGCGCGAATGTGCTTGTTGTCACGGTGGCGGCGACGAGCAGGAGCGACAGCGTGGCGACTGCGGCGCTGGGCCCGGCGGGAAGTTTCGCTGCGGCAACGGCGAGCATTTGCCGGGGAAAGTCAGTGAGCGAAAGGCGTTGGGGCGCAACGAGGTCCGGCATCCTGCCCGGAGCGAAGGGGCGAATGTGCAGCGAGCGGCTCGGGGTGGTGGAATCAGGTTGCGGTGGAATCACGTGGGAAATCTAGCTTGCAATGAATCGTCGTTCGTCGCGCCTAACAGTTTGGCTTGAGAAAAAAACGGAACGATTTGCACATCGGAAGGGGCGTTGTAGAGTTGCGAGGCTTTGAGGACCGTTCGCGGGTCGTGCGCGGCAGTGACGTGACGCGATCGTGAAGCGCAGTAGCTAGGAAGAGCTTTTTTGGGAGGTTCGAAACATGAAAAGGATGCTGTTGGTGGCCCTCGTACTGGCGACGATGGGTTCGGCCAGCGGTTGCCGGTTGTTGGGATGGGGACAGGGGGATCGATGCAATCCGTGCGGCTATAGCCAATCGAATTGCGGACCTTCGATGTTCCAAGACGGCGCGACGATCGTGCCGACTCCGGCGCCGACGCCGACCAACCGGAACGTGCTGCCGGGACCGGTCGAACCGACCACGTAACCGCCAACGGCACGGATGTCGGCGGATCGTCAGGCACGGTTCGCTTGGAAACCGGATTTCCCCTGCAAAACAGATGACCCCGACCAAGGCGGCCGGTAATCCGGACGCGCGTTGGGTGGACACGCCGCGAATCCCGAGTGGTTCGCGGCGTTTTTTCCGCATTCGCGGTATAACCAAGGAAGGATGAGTGACCGGCTTTCGCGAATCTTCGCCCCGGTTGCCAGTCGATCATTGCGACGCATGGAAGTGGTCCGCGGCGCCCGGGATGGCGTCCGCTCGCTCGGCCTCTCCCCTTCCTTCCAATCCCTGGAACGACTTCGATGCGTTACCCTCGCTCCCCCCGCTTCGTCGCTGCCCGCACGTCAGCCCACCTGCCCGCTCGCACGCCAGCCAGCGCCCTTAATGGTGGTTTTTCCCGTCACGGCGATCGCGATTCGGCCCATGTCCCTGCGGCGATAAGTCGGCGTCTTACGCGCTGGATGCTTGCCGCGAACTTGACCGGATCGAGCTCAGCCGGATCGAGCTTACCCGGATCGAGCTCAGCCGGTTCAAACTTGGCTGGATCAAAGACATCTGTTTCCAGCTTGGGGGCCGTCTGCTTGGCAGTCCTGCTGGCGATCGTCCCCACGATCGCGCGTGGCCAGTTCGACACGCCATCGACGCCGCTTTTGCCGGGCTTGGGCCCGAACAAGGCGGGAAAGGGGACGGCGGTGCAAGGCAATGGGAAAGGGGCGGGCGTTGGCGGCAAGGAAGCGGGCGGCGCCGCAACCTCGAAATCGGAGAAGGGAACGGGGGGCCTTGGCGTCACGAAATCGGTTAAGGGTGCGGGAGCGGGTAACTCCGCGAAAACCTCCGTGAGTGGCGGAAAGGAGCTTGGAGGTGCCGCCGCGCCGATGCTACCGGAGAACGGAGTGCGTTTGGACGAACAACGCCTACAGCGTTGGCAATTCGGCGTGACAATCCAGTCGCCCGGCGAATGCACGGGCATGTTGGCCACGGTTCCGGTGCCCACGAGCTGGCCTGAACAGACAGTGAAGTTGGTGAAGGAGGATATCTCGCCAAACGTGCGGCGGGTCGCCTATCGCGTGTTGGAAGGTGGCGTGCGGCAAATGGTGGTCGAGATCCCCAAATTGCGAGCGGGCGAAACCGCCACGGCCTTGATTACCGTGGAAGTGAATCGCGCGGCGCTTCGCCCGCCGCTCGATCCGGGTGTTTTCCGCCTTCCGGATGTCGCGAAACTGCCGCGCGACGTGCGGGTTTATCTGGCCCCGAGCCCGCTGATCGAGGTCAGCCATCCCACGATCCAGAAGCTCGCCAAGGAAGTCTGGGCCGATCAAGGCGACGCCGACGCTTGGACGAAGGTCGAGCGGATTTACGACTGGGTCCGAGAGCATGTTGAATTCTTCGAGGGGCCGATCAAAGGCGCGCTGGCGGCGTACAAAGACAAACGGGGTGATTGCGAAGAACTCTCCTCGCTGTTCATCGCGTTGTGCCGAGCGAACAAGATTCCCGCGCGCACGGTCTGGGTGCCGGATCACTGCTACCCCGAGTTCTACTTGGTGGATGACGCGGGGGTGGGGCATTGGATCCCGTGCCAAGCCGCCGGCACTCGCAGCTTTGGCGGCATTCCCGAATTCCGCCCGGTGTTGCAGAAGGGGGACAACTTCAAAGTGCCGGAACGCAAAGACGCCGTTCGTTATGTCCCGGAACTGGTGAAAGCCCAAAGCGTCACCGCCAACCCGCAGGTGGAAACGGTCCGCCAGCTACTCAACGAGTAACTTGCGCAGGGGCGGATGCCACGCTTATGATTTGGTCCTGCTGGGTTTCCTGTGGGTCGCCATCGCAGGAGTCGCAGGGTGCGGCTGTCGCCGCAAGATTTGTGGAGGCATGTCGCAAGGTGTCCAAGTGTACTTTGACATTGGGGACGGCGACTGCGTAGGCTTAGGCGATTGGAACCAGGAAAAACGGAGTTGGACTGTGCGGGGACGCAACCCAACGAGGGATATCCTGGTCGCGGGTACGTTAAGGTGCATCCGGCCGCTGGCGGAGTTACTTCGCCAGCGGCTGCTTATTGAAAAGACCGTTGGACACCTGCGCCATGCC
>CAIXSC010000301.1 GCA_903921945.1 uncultured Planctomycetaceae bacterium | reverse complement strand
TCGGCTGCTACGCCGGCGATTGACAATAGTGCCATCGGCGGCGGTGTTTCCGCGGGTTCCCAGTTGCTCGCTCCGTCGATCACGCTACTCGAATTGGGCGGCCTGACTTCGGACTCGGGCTTGGGATGGTCGGACCAGGATGTAACCATCCATTTTGACGGCGGCAATTACGCGTTGGACAACGACGAGATCGAGGTGACGCTGGAAGAGGCGCACCTTGTGTTCGCTACGGGCACAGCGACACTCGGCAACTTGGTCGTTAGGACTTACGACCTGATTACCAGCGACACGCCGCCAACTTCCGCCGATGGACTGGTGTCATTTGCGAATCTTGGCACGCAACGCACTTTGCGTTGGAATGGCGGCAATGGAGCGATTTTTGTCGAGGCGTTCTCGAACCCGGGTACGACCATTCTGGATTTCAAGGACGTGGGCACGGCGACCGACGGCTACAACCGTGTCGAAGGGGATGGGGGCTTCCTCAATCAGGAATTTGGCGGATTCGAGTTAGCCTATGTGTTGGGCGGCTCCGGCGCTGAGAAGATCACGCTGGAAAGCGCGGATTCCTCGGATGGCGATGGAACAGACGGACCAGGCGCTGCCTTGATCTGGATCACGTTGGACGCGGATGATCTGCCGAGTGTTGGCCAAGCTTTGTTCGTCTCTCCGCAACCGGATGGAACGATTGGCAATGACGTGTCGAATGATATTCTGGCCGTCGAAAGCCTGCCCGCGGAGATCACCGTCAATATGCTAGGCGGGGCTGGCAACGACGAATTCCGCATCTATGACGACAACAACACGATATCGTCCAGTGATGACACCACGTCATTGATTTTGGGGCAAGTGTTGGTTTCGCCTCAGGGTCTGGATGAATTGGTGGACGGCAGCGACGAACCGGGCGGCCAAGATAGGCTCGTCATCCGTGACTTCGGCGACAGTTCAGCTGACACTGTGTCCCTCCTAACGCGGATTGCCACGGCCACGCGGGTTGTGAATGGCGAAATCGTGGAAGTCGACGCGACGGTCACCGACATCGACGGCCTGTTTGACGCGGGAGCGGGTGTCGACATTAGCTTCTCGCAGATCGAGATTCTGACGCTCGATCTCGGCACCGCGGGCGACACGATCGACGTAAGCTTTGATGGACTCAGTGATGAACTCGACTCGGTCACGATATCAGGCAATGCTGGCGCCGATGTGTTCAACGTGCTCACCAGCACCGCGGCCACCAAGCCCACAACAACGGTGTTGCTGGGCGGTGCCGGCGATGACCAGTTCGTCTTCAGCGACGCGGCCGTTTTCCGGGGCGCTTCGAGCGTTATCAATGGCAACGCGGGTAATGACACGCTGGACTTCACCGCTTATCAATCGAGCCGAAACATCTACTTGACGGCTGTGGGGCCGACCGACGGATATCAGGGTTACGAGAGCGACTGGACAACGGGCGCGTCATTCCAGAATGTCGATGTCCTCATGGGATCAGGGCAGGCCGCTGATTTCCTGTATGGCGCCGATCGGAATACCACGTGGGCCTTGACAGGCTCCGATGCCGGCAAGGTAACGGATGGTGTCTCGGTCCTTGCCGATCCGATTTGCATCTGCGGCGACTCACTGCCGCCGGGCGTCACGCCGGTTTACGACCTGGACTTTAGCGCCGTGGAGAACATTCGTGGCGGTTCCGCCCAAGACTGGTTCGATGTGGCGATGACATTCTCGCTCACCGGGTCGCTGGGCGGTGGAACCCACGGCAGCGTGCCGGACACACTGGATTACCGTGATTGGACAACCGCCGTCTCTGTCGATTTGACGGCTGGCACAGCGACGGCGATCACGGGCGGCGTGGCGGCGTCGATCGTGGTTGGCGATTTGGGTAGCAGCATCGAAAACTTGCTCGGCGGTTCCGGAGACGACTTCCTTGTCGGCGATGCCGCTCCAAACTCGATCAACGGTTTCGCCGGCGCGGATACGCTCAACGGGAAAGCGGGCGTTGACACGATCGACGGCGGCGCCAACGGCGACATGATCCAAGTGGCCGGAACGGAAGCTCAGAGCGATACGATGGTGGGCGGCATCGGGGCCACGTTGGACGCCACGGATTACGACGTGATGGTCAATGTTGGCTCGGAGATCGTGACACTGAATGGATTCAATCTGTCGTCGACCGATTTCAGCAATAGCATCGACGAGTATGACGGTGGCGGCTTTGGATTGGCCGGGGCCGACACGAACACGCCGTTCCATCTTGGTTTCACGCTGGTACGAAACACTCCGACCGTGGCGGCGGCTGGAGGCAGCGATGCCGTGACTGTGTCATTTGACAACGAAGGCACGCCAGTTGCTTACTCCGGAGGCGCCGGCACCGCCGATAGTGTCCTGATCACGATGGGAGCCGAGATTCTGGGCGTCCTTGACAACGCGACGCTCGCTTCGATCCAGAGTTATCTGTCGAATCCAACCAATCCGCTCGCTGTCACCTCCGCGACGCAGTTTGGCAATTTCACCGCGGAAGGTTTCGAGTCCGCGAGAATCGCCGTTTACGACGATGGCGAAATCATTGACATCACGTCATTGTTCCTGAGCTTGAAAACGATCGACCAGATCGTTGTTGGAACCACCGGCGATGATTCCTTCACAGGAACGGATGCGGCCGATTTGATCTTTGGCATGGATGGCAATGATGTTGTTACTGGCTTGCAGGGGAGCGACTACCTGTTTGGCGGCACGGGCAACGACATCCTTTATGGTGGCGATTTGACCGACACGCTGGTTGGTGGAAGCGGCAACGACCGATTGTATGGCGAAGCGGCCGCTGACTGGCTGTTGGGCGGGGTGGGCGACGACACGCTTGAGGGCGGCCATGGGGCGGATTTGATGGAGGGCGGTGTCGGCAACGACCAACTGCTGGGCGGAGATGACTCGGACCGGATGTTGGGTGGCGAGGGCAACGACCGACTGTCAGGGGTGGCAGGCAACGACGAACTCTTGGGTGGAGCCGGCATCGACTCGCTGCTCGGCGGAGATGGCGACGACGTTCTCAATGGCGGCACCGACGGCGGTATGGCGGGTTTGGCCGACTACTTGGACGGCGAAGTGGGCAATGACGAGATCAAGACCCAGGCTAAGGAATCCGAATTTGACGTGATCCAAGGTGGCCTCGGTTTGGATCGGTTGACAAGCATCGACTTGGATGGCACGCCCTCGGACTTGGTGCTTAACGGATTCGACGGCAAGACCAATGGTATTGAATACGTGTTCGGCAACGGGGCCCGCGTCACTGGCAACAATTCAGCGAACACGCTCGACTTCCGTCGCAACACATTGGCGAACTCTTTCGTCGCGATTAACGGCGTCCCGCAAATCGATGGCTGCGCGGGCGATGATTTCATTTATGGCACGGACGCGGCGGACACCATCGTGGGCAACTCGGGGAGTGACGTGATTTTCTCTTACAAGGGAAATGATGTCGTTTACGGCAATGCCGGCAATGACGTGATCAATGGCGGCGAGGATGGCGACACGATGTACGGCGGCGATGGCGGTGACACATTGGTGGGCCTCGCGGGGAACGATTCGCTGTTCGGCCAGGGCGGCGCCGATCGCATCGAAGCTGGTGACGGCGATGACACGCTCGATGGTGGTGCGGACGACACGACGGGAGCGTTGCCGATTGGCGACACGATCTTGGGCGGCGCGGGCAACGATGTGTATCGGACCCGTAACCGCGATTCGGAATTCGACTCGATCCAGGCCGGTGTGGGCCAGGATCGGCTGATCAACGTCAAGGATGATCCGTCCGACCTGAACCTCTATTTCAATAACTTCCTGGGGATGGACAACGGCTTGGAAGAAATTGACGCGGGCAAGGTTTGGGTGCGTGGCAACAGCGGTCCCAACCGCATCGACTTCCGGTACGGCACGAAGGCGAAACCGTTCCTCACGACGTTTGGCGTATTGGGCATCGAGACGTTTGGTGACAACGACGTGGTGTACGGCGCGAATCTCATTGACACCATCCTTGGTGGAGATGGCGCTGACGAGCTCTACGGCGCGGGACTCGCCGACTCGATCGACGGCGGGGCCGGCAACGATTTGATTTACGGCGGTGCCGATGCCGACACGCTGGTTGGCGGCGACGGTGACGATAGGATCTACGGCGAAACCGGAAATGACTTGGTATTCGGCAATAGCGGCCTGGACCTGTTAGACGGCGGCGACGGCGATGACATCCTCAATGGCGGCATAGGGGTCGATGACCTGCGGGGCGGGGCGGGCAATGATATCTTCCGTGTTCAGGGCACCGAGGGCGCGACCGATTCTTGGAATGGCGGTGCCGGCAGTGACCGGATTGTGAATGTCGGGACCGGCGACCTCACGCTTTCGGTCTTCCGCGGCCTGACGAGCAGCATTGAGAGCTTGGCTGGCGGCAAGAGGAAGATTGTCGGGACGACCGGCGCGGATGAACTGGACTTCCGATTGGTCGCGAGCGCGGCTTCCTTTGTGACACTGACGGAAGTGACCGCGATTGAGGTCGGTGCAGGTAACGACAAGGTTTATGGAACGGGCAACGCCGATACCATTCTCGGCGGCGATGGCGACGACTCGATCTTCGGTTACGGAGGCAACGATCTACTTCGCGGCGAGGTTGGCGTCGACGCGATCGATGGCGGTTTGGGCAACGACACACTGGAGGGTGGAGACGGAAACGACACTCTTCTGGGCGCTGCTGGCAATGATATGCTCGTTGGCGCCGTCGGGGCTGACCGATTGGAAGGTGGCGATGGCGACGATGTCCTCGATGGCGGTGCCGATGTGGACACCATGATCGGTGGCGGCGGTAATGATAATTTCCGCATCCGGGGCGCCGAGGCGCTGAACGATTCCATCTCCGGCGGTGCGGGGGCGGATCGTATCACGAATTACGTGGACAATCTTTCCACTCCGTACGCCGACTTGCAATTCGAGCGATTTGTCGCGACGGAATCGCTGATCGAAGCGATCTACGGCGGCGGAGCGTGGATTCGGGGCACTGCAAACAACAACTTGCTCGACTTCCGCCTGGCTCAGACCGAAGCGCCTTCGACCACTGTCACTCTATTCAATGTGCTGGGGATTGATGGCGGCGACGGGAACGACATCATCCGCGGAACCCGCGGAAACGACAGCATTTATGGCGGCAATGGCGATGATTCGTTGTTCGGATACGGTGGCAATGACTTCCTGAGCGGCGGCGAAGGGGCCGATGTCATCCTGGGCCACGATGGCAACGATACGATAGTCGGTGGTAACGGCGCCGATACGCTCACGGGCGGCGTCGGCGCGGATATCTTCCGGTTCGAACAGTCAACAGCCGACCTTGCGCAACTGGATCTCGTGCAGGATTATTTTGACGACACGCTGGTGTTCGCTGGTTACTCGCCGGCAGCCTATGCCACCTGGACTTGGCCGGTCGGCGGCGACATTCTGACAGTGCAACCGAGCGGCAAGCGGGTTCGCTTGGTGGCGGTGAAAGTCAAGCCGGCGGCGAATCGAGTCATCATTCAAGGCTAAGGACGAACGGAATCCACTCTTCATGGCGTGTTGGTATCCGACCCCGCATGCCATGAGCCTGCGGGCTGGCACCCATGGGGCATGAATCGGCTGGCTAGTGTCCGCTCCGATTTGGGTGGCATGAATCGAGGTATTCCCGATTGAGGAATGGAGCAATGGCATGCGAAGGCGCGAGTTCCTGATCTCCGCGACCACGGGTTTGGCGTCCGCCTTGGCCCATGGGTCGGCTGCCAGGTCCAACGTCGCCCCACTGCCGGCCGCCGAGCAGGTTGCCGCCGAGCAGGTGGCAACTAAGCCGCAACTTGCGAAAGCAGGCCACCGTCGATCACGATTCGGATTGGGGTTTAGTCTTTACGGCATGAAAGGCGTGCCGCTGGCCGATGCTGTGGCGCTGTGCGCGCGCATCGGCTACGACTGCGTGGAGCTGCCGGTGATGGCCGGATGGCTGGCGGATTCGGCCCGTTTCGACGCGGTCAAGCAGCAGGCATTCCGGGAGACGCTCGTCAATGCCAAGTTGCGGCTGTCCGCGATCATGGAAAACCTTGAACTCGTCACGGATGCGGCCAATCACGAGGCGAATCTCGAACGCTTGCGTGCGGCCGCGCGGATCGCGCGGGCGCTTGCTGGGGCCGCGACTGCGCCGCCGGTGATCGAGACGATTCTCGGTGGCCGGCCCGATCAATGGAACGAGCGGCGGAACGCCATGGCGGAGCGGTTGCTCGATTGGGCCGGCGTGGCGGAGAAGGAGCGGGTGACCATCGCCGTCAAGCCGCATGTGGGTGGCGCGTTGCACGTGCCGGTGGACGCCGCGTGGTTGATCGAACGTGTCGGTAGTCCCTGGATTCGCGCCGCCTTCGATTTCAGCCACTTTCAACTGCGAGGGTTGCCGCTTGGCGCGTGCCTCGACAAACTGCTTCCGTTCACCGCGTTCATCCATGTGAAAGACAGTCGGGGAGACGCCGGCAAGTTTCAATTCTTGCTGCCGGGCGAGGGCACGATTGATTACCGCGAATACTTTGCCGAACTGCGGGATCGGGGCTACGCCGGTGATGTCGTCGTGGAAGTCAGTGGACAAATACACGGCAAGCCGGGCTACGACCCGGCGGCCGCCGCGAAGCAAAGCTATCAACCGCTTTCCGACGCGTTCCGCGCGGTTGCCGCGAAAGGGCCGTGAAGTGCGGCGCGCTACTCGCTTTCGAGGACGATGGCTACCTCTTTGGTCGAGGCGGCGATGTTCGCGATCGCCACTGCCGCTGCGGCAGCGAGTACGATGAGTGGCACGCTGGGTTCCGATGCCAGCAAATCTCGCGAAGCGGCTCGTTCAAGTGTCCAAACCCAGTTCGAGGCCTGTATCGGGGAGTAGCTGAGATTGTTGCTGCCATCGACAAGGATTCCAATCGTCAACGGGAACGCGATTCCCATGATGGCGAAAAGGGTTAGGATCAACCAGGTAAGTTCGCCCGGCACTCGCCAACTCTTCCGCAACCGGAGCCAAACAAGGCGCGCGATCCCGAGATAGCCGAGTCCGTAGCCCAGGATCAAGAGCGCGAATGTGCCAAAGCCTTGTCCGCCCGCCGCGCCCCGGGCTTGGCCTGCGAGGTGGAGGCCAACGCAAATCATCGTCACCGCGGACAGCGTCGCCGCGATGTAAAGGTAGCCCGTCCCAGACCCGGGGTTAAAGAGCGTGAACAGGATACGGCCAAACACCGAGCGTGGCAGTTCACGGCGCACCCGAGGCGACAATGACGGCGACTCGCCAATCAACCATCCCCCAATGAAAACGCCGTACATGCAAGCGATGATTTGCATCGCGTACAGCATGTCCGTGCTTTTCATGGCCCAAAAACCGTATCCCATCCAACCCACCCACATCGCGAATTGCACGACGACCGTCACGCGTTGACGTGTGGAGCGATTGTCGCTGTCGAAAGTGATACGTGACGCGGCCGCTTGGATCATGAGCACTCCAAACGACACAGCGCCTGTCAAGAACGCCGTATGGATGGCCCATTCATCTTCCACGTTAAGTCCTAATAGCCTGAATTGGACATAGACGAGTTGCGAGACGAAGCCACCCCAAACAAAAATGGCGAAAAAGAGTCCCGCGATCAACACGATGGAGAGCAAGACTTGCCAATGCCGAGCTCTGGACAGTGTCGCGAGCAATAATCCCGCGATCGCCAGGAGGATGCTCAAGATGACCGTGTAAGTGAAGACAAACGCGATTGTCGGGACGTCGACACCGCGTAAAAGGTAGGTAAACGAAATGCCCGGGGCGAGTGCCGACGAATACAGAAGAATCTGTAGGACGGCACTGGCAAGTTTACCGGTCACGATCATCCGCGCATTCAGAGCGGTGATCGCCATCAATTCAAACGTCCCGTCCTCGCGTTCCGCAGCCAAGGACCGAAAGGCGGAAAACGGGACGATCAGCATCAACGGGACGAAGAGGATCCAGAGATAGCCCAAAAGCAGATTGGAGCCGCCACCGTTGTAGGTAATCTCCGAAAACCCAATGAGAATCGCCAGGAGAGACCAAGCCCAAGCACCGATCAGCAAGAGCATGAAAGTCGTGATGAAGTGGTGGCTTTTAAGCGCCTGCCGCGCCTCCTTGACCAGGATCGGGTTGATCCGCTCGCCAGCCCACTCGCTCCAACGATCCAGTACCTCGATCCAGGTCCGCGAACGCGAATCACTGGATGGATGCAAGGCGGCGACCGCGGGAATTATCGACGGCGTGCTCGCAGTGGGTTCGTCCGACATCTGTTTTGCTCGCGGCAACGCCGGCTACCGTGCCCGCCGCCCCAGGAAGTAGAGCGGCAAGCCGCAGGCGACCGGCAGGAGTCCCAGGAGACTGAGGTACTTCGCGTAGGCCACGCTCGCGTAAAGCATATAGCCGCTCGTGGCGCAGAACAGCAGCGGCGTCAATGGATAAAGCGGGGTCTTAAAGGGGCGGGGGACCGAGGGATCGCGGAAACGCAGCACGATCAACGACACGCCAGTCAACAAAAAGAACGCCCAGAACACGGGAGATGTCGCCGCCACCAAGGTGCCGAAGCCGCCTCCAAAGTCACCCCACTTAAGCGGCTCGGCGGCTAAGTGGCCACTAATAAGGCAGCGATCCACGGCCGCTCGCCCCGCTTCCGTGCCGACCAAAGCCGACATGGCGATCGCGACCACACCGGAAGTGAGTAGCGACCACACGGGCGTGTTGAGCCGTGGGTCCCAGCGTTTGAGGAATGCGAACAATTCGTGGTCGTTTCCCATCGACGCGTAGACGCGGGAACCTGTGACGAGCAGTCCGTTCATGGCTCCCAGAGCCGAAATCATCACCAACGCGCTGATCGCGCGGCCGCCCCACTCGCCGAGGGAGCGGCTGGCAAGTTCCGCGGCTGGAGCCCACGAGCTGCGTGCGCCATCAAATCCCAACGCCCACCAGTAGGCGAGGTTGATTAAGAGATAGACCAGCAGGATGAGCGCGGTGCCGCCCAGCAAGACTCGCGGAATGTTGCGTTCTCGATCGCGCACCTCGGCGGCCACGAACGCCGCGTCATTCCAACCACCGTAGGTGTACAGCACCAGCACCATCGCCAGCCCAAAACCCGGACCGTCGATCGGTTGGGTGGGCAGCAAGGGGCCTTCGCGGTTGGCGAAAAACGCCAAGATCACGATCGCCGCCAAGCCGCCAACCTTCACGACGGTCAACAAGTTTTGAAGCGTCCGGCCGACGTGCGCCCCGAGAATGTTCGCGACGGTCAACACGCCGATCGCGCCGGCCGCCATCCAGGCCGTGCCCGCGGCCTCTTTCTCTCCAAGGAACGCGGCCGCGTAATCGGCGAAGGCGAACGCCATCGAACCAATACTGCCGGTGAGCGTGGCAGCCAATTGCGCCCAGCCAAAAAGAAACGCGACCAAGCCGCCGAACGCGCGCTTCAGATACGCGTAGTCGCCTCCCATGAACGGATAGGCGGTCGCCAGTTCGGCGTAGCAGAGCGCTCCGATGAACGACAGCAAACCGCCTGCGACCCACACTCCCAACAGCGACCATGGCCCCGCCACATTGCCGAAGATCAACGCCGTCGATTTGAAGATCGACGTGCCGACCACGATGCTCACGATGATGCTGATTCCATCCCAGGGACTCAGATGCTGCGTATGCTCGGTCGGCGGTTCAAATGTTTCCCGTGTCATGAGGGCTCCTGCGTCTCCCGGCGGCGAACGCGGCGCTAGCGGTACACGGCACAGCTAATCAACGTGTCCTTCAACGCCTGGATGGTTTCGTCCGTCGTAGGGAAGCCGCGGACATACAGCATCTTGAGCGTCGGGGCGCCGGATAGCAATTGGAGATGCTTCTCATCGACTGGATTGTCGCTGATGTTCAACACACGCAACTTTTCCAGCGGCCGCAGGTGCTCCAGCCCCGGTCCTTTCATCCCTGTTCGGTTCAAGGTCGCCACCTCAAGATTGGCAAACTGGCGGCACGCCGCCAATTGCTCGTCGGTAACCTGGCAAAAGGCCAAATTGAGCGTCCGCAGTTCACCGAGTCCCTTCAGTTTCGCGAGTCCTTCGCCACTCACCCGAGTTCGTTCCAAAACGAGCACAACAAGGTTTTCGAGGCCGGCGAGCGCTTCCAGTTTCCCGTCGGTGATCTCAGTGCGATCGAGATACAGAAACTCGAGCGTCTTCAATCCCGCAAGCTCGCCGATTCCGGCATCCGTGATTGCGGAACCGCCAAGCTGCAAGACGTTGAGCTTGGGAAAGTGACGGAGCCAAGGCAACGCCCGATCCGTGAGTCCCGTGTTGGTTGCATCAACGACAAGCACATGGCCTTCGTCGTCCTTTTCAACCGTCACTCCATACTTTGCGAACGCTTCGGCAGCCGAAGCTTCGTCCGTAACGGCCGGCAATTCGCCTAGTTCCACAGCGACGCGGCGGATTTCCATTTTATGGACCCAACCCTCGCGGGGCTCGCCATCGACGATCGCCTTGCCGCCAATCCATGGATCGCGAACTTCGGTGATCGTAAGTTCGGTGCCGCGTTTCAGCATCGCCACCGCTTTGTTCTTATAGCCCAGCTCGACGTCATCCTGAGCGGTTAAGACATGATCGCCCGCTTTGAAGTCGGCCGCCATGGCGACCGGCATCGTGAGCGCGACGCTCGCCAGCCAAGCGAGCACAAGACCCGCGAGTCTCCCGCCGGAGACAATCGCTTGCCGCCCGACACAACGCGGCGATCGGCCGCCGCTCCGATGGCCATTCCAAGCAAGCTCGGTCTGCATACGAAAACTCCCAAACACTTGTCTTCCATGAGTTTGGCTACCTACGACGGCGCACATCTTACGAATCGGGCAGGCAACCCGCCAGCGGGCCGCCGGGGCGAGCCCATCGCCGCGGGCGCGATCGCTGCGCAAGGGCCGTTGCTCCTGTCACTCGCGTGTCACGGCCGGCTCGGTACGGGAAGGGTCACGTGCCCAGAGACAGCCTTCACGGAATGCCACGAAGAGCGCGGCGGCGATCAAGTCGGCGGTCGCGCCCGGATTGCGGCGGTGGCCGTCGGCTCGCAACCAGAAATCAAAGTCGCCCAGGGCCTGATGATATCGTTCGCTGCCGGCCGGACCGGCCCGCAGAACGGCCGCCGCGAATTCGCGGACGCGTTCGCCCATTTCCGTGCCGCACTTGCGGACGATCAGCGTATCGAGTTCCACGCTCAAGAAGTTCACTTGCGTGTGAATGATGGCGTCGATGAGCGACATGCCCGCAGCCACATCGGCTTCCAATCGCGGGAGAAAAAAATCGAATAGAGAACGGAAACGCTCGTCGTACTGCCGGGCGACCAAGTCGCGAGCGGCCGCCGCACGCATGGCGTCGAGCAACCTCGGGGGGGCGTCGCTCGACCTGACATCCATCGACTCGGCGTTGCCAAGTCCGCCGGGATTCGCCAGCCGAATCGCCTCGTAGACGAAGCGACTGTCGTCGGCGGTGAGGGTCTCAAGAACCCGCCCTACGCCCGCCGCGATCGGCTCCGAGCGGGGAACCGCCGCCAACGGCGCCAAAAGCAAGCAGATGCCGAGATTGGTGTTGGTCGAAACCCGCGCCCGCGTCGCCCGCACCGCTTCGAGGCAGGCCGCGCCAACTCCCATTCGCTCGGCCGCGTCCATCGCGGGCGCGATCGCCACGGCGCTCACCACGAAATCCGTGAAACTCAAGTCCTCGAAGTCGGCACCCCGATGCACGTTGCCGACCTTGGGCGCCGTCGCCTCCATCAGGCATGCGAGCGTTGCGCATTGACCGATCGATAGTGGAGGTGGCGGCGCAAGGGGCGGCGCGGCGAACGGGGCAGGGCGGCTCATCGTGGTACGCGGCTCGGGTCGGTGAAGTGATAGAGAAACACGGCCGAGGCGACACCCACATTGAGAGAGTCTGTGCCGCGGCGCATTGGCAAAGTCACGCGCCGGCGACAACGGTTCGCGACCCGATGGTCAACCCCGTGCGCCTCGTTGCCGAACACCAATCCGAAACGGCGCGGCCGCTCGGCGTCGTACAGCGATTCGGCAGACGGGTCGAGCACGGTCGCGGCCAGCTCAAAACCGTGGTCGTCCGCCAACCGCGCGATGTCTTCTCCCAAATTGTCTGATTGGCGAAGCGGCAGCGTGAAAACGGTTCCCATGGAGGTTCGCAAAACGCGACGAGAAAATGGATCCGCACACGAGCGACTCAACAACACCAAGTCGACACCGAACGCCGCGCTGTTGCGCAGGACGCAACCGAGGTTTTCCGGGTCCTGGATGTCCGCCGCGACCACGGCGGTGGCGACGGAAAGAGAATCCGCGTCGATGGCGGGAGGAATCAGCGAGGCAAGCGTTGGTGTCGGGGGACGGCGGCCGCACGCCAAAATCCCGCGATGGAATTTGAAACCGACGAGTGGATTGACGAGCGTGCGCGGGACCGTCAACACTCGCAGCCCGGCAGGCAACCGCGGCTGGAATTGGTCGAGGCACTGTTCGTCGACAAGCACCGATTCGATAGCCAAGCCGCTTTGCAACAGCCGCTCGACGACCAACGCGCCTTCCGCGATGAACAAGCCCGAGGGCCGCGCAAGATTGGCTCGCGGCAAGTCCCGGTAGACGGCTAGCCGCGGATCGTCAATCGATTCGACGCGTTCCACAGCTAGGCTACGATTCCCTTGACGATTTCGCCATGCACGTCGGTGAGCCGGAAATCGCGACCTTGGAAACGGTAGGTCAACTTGGTGTGGTCGATCCCGAGCAAGTGCAGCAGGGTCGCGTTCATATCGTGAATGTGGACCGGATCGCGCGTCACGTTGTAGCTGAAGTCGTCCGTCTCGCCATGCACGACGCCAGGCCGAACGCCGCCGCCGGCGAACCACATGGTGAAGTTTCGCGGGTGGTGGTCTCGGCCATAGTTGTCTTTGCTGAGCGTGCCTTGGCTGTAAACGGTGCGGCCGAACTCGCCGCCCCAAACAACCAGGGTGTCGTCGAGCATGCCGCGTTGCTTTAGGTCTTTAATGAGCGCGGCGGTCGGCTGATCCATCGCCTGGCATAACTGCGGGATTTGCTTCGGCAGGTTGCCATGATGGTCCCAGCCGCGGAGGAACACTTGCGAAAACCGCACGCCGCGCTCCGCCAGCCGCCGCGCGAGCAGGCAGTTGTAGGCATACGTGCCGCGCTGGGTCACATCCGGCCCGTACATGTCCAGCACGCTCTTGGGCTCGCTGGAAAAATCGATCAAATCGGGCACCGACATTTGCATGCGGAACGCCATCTCGTACTGTGCGATACGCGATTGGATCTCCGGGTCGCCCGCTTCGGCGAACTTCGCTTGATTAAGTTCCGCGAGCCCGTCGAGCATATTGCGGCGGGAGTTGCCCGAGACACCGGGCGGATTGGAAAGGTAGAGGACCGGATCGCCGCTGGAACGGAGCGAGACCCCCGCATGCTGGGTGGGCACGAATCCCGAGCCCCACAAGCGGGAAAACAACGCCTGGGATTGCGAACCGTTGGCCAGCCGCGACGTGAGCACAACGTACGCTGGCAAATCCTGGTTCGGGCTGCCAATGCCGTACGAGAGCCAAGCGCCGAGGCTGGGCCGTCCCGGAATCTGGCTGCCGGTCTGGATGTACGTGATCGCCGGGTCGTGATTGATCGCCTCGGTGAAGAGCGAGCGCACGATCGCGATGTCGTCGACAATCGACGCCGTGTGCGGCAGCAACTCGCTGAGCCACGCGCCGTGCTGGCCATGTTGCGCGAACTTGAACAGCGACGGGGCGATCGGAAACCGCGATTGGCCCGACGTCATCGTGGTGAGACGCTGGCCCTGCCGAACCGATTCGGGCAAGTCTTTGTCGTAAAACTCGGCCATCCGCGGTTTGTAGTCGAACAGGTCCATCTGGGAGGGCGCGTCGGCCATGAACAGCCAAATGATCCGTTTCGCCTTCGCCGGATGATGCAGTTTCGGCAACGCTCCGAGACTCTCCGGTGCCGCCCCGGCCGCATTCGCGGCGCCGGAAGCGCCCGATGGGTTGCCCGCTTCGCCCGCGAACAAAGTCGGGTTGAGCAAACTGCCCAACGCCGCGGCCCCGAGGCCAGCGGCGGAGCGGCCGAAAAAGTAGCGGCGCGTCGCGAGCAATCGATGTTCAAGTCGCGGGTCCATACGTTGATTCCTTGCGTCGATCGGGGGCGTGGCGGCCGCCGAATGCGTATCTGGGTTCGTATCTCGGATCGTGTTTGAGTTCGTGTTTGAGTTCGTGTTTGGGACGCAGCGGAGTCCGGCTCCAGCCGCGTCCCAATTCGGGACGGTTGCGCCCCTATTCTTTGGTAACCGTTTCGTCGAGGTTCAGCAGCAGATTGGCGATCATCGTGTGGGCGGCAAGGTCGGCCGCGTCCAACGCCGGGTCGCGTTTCGCTTCGCCGTAGCTCAACAGTTGTTCAGCCGCGGCTTTATCGGCGTCGAACAGCTTTCGCTGGGCTTCGTAGACCCGTTTCAAAACGGCGGCTTCGGTGGCTGTCGGGAGGCGGCCGGTTGCCAATCGGAATCCATACGCGGCCCGGCTGTCGAAGTTGTCGCCACCCTCGCGGAAGAGTCGCTCGGCCATTTTCCGTGCGGCCTCCACAAACTGCTTATCGTTCATCAGCACCAGCGCCTGGAGCGGCGTGTTGGTGCGAGCGCGACGAACCGTGCATGTTTCCCGGGACGGCGCGTCGAACGTCGCCAGCGAAGGCGGCGGCGAGGTGCGTTTCCAGAAGGTGTACATGCTGCGTCGATACAAGGCGTCGCCCGCATCCTGCTTGAACACCGACGTGTTGCTGCCCACGAAACCGACCGCTTCCCAGAGACCTTCGGGTTGGTACGGCTTCACGCTTTTGCCGCCTTGCCGTTCCACGAGCAAGCCGCTGACCGCCAAGGCCGAATCCCGGAGGACTTCGGCATCCATCCGGAATCGCGGTCCGCGGGCGAGCAGTTCATTGGCCGGATCGCGTTGCGCCAATGCGGCGGTTACCCGCGATGTTTGGCGATACGCATGCGACATCATCACCATCTTCAGGAACGACTTCACGTTCCAGCCGCCCGCTTGGAATTCGGTGGCGAGCCAATCGAGCAGTTCGGGATGCGACGGCGGTTGACCCTGCGAGCCGAAGTCTTCAGCCGTCTTCACCAAGCCAGCGCCGAAGAACTGCTGCCAGAGCCGATTCACGGTCACACGGGCCGTCAGTGGATGCTCGGGAGAGACCAGCCATTGGGCCAATCCGAGACGATTGCGAGGAGCTTCCGAGGCGAGCGGCGGCAAGATCGCCGGCACGCCCGCGGTCACTTTTTCACCGCGTTTGTCGTACTGGCCGCGAACGAGGATAAACGTGTCGCGGGGCTGTGGCATGTCGGCCATCACAAGTGTCGAAGGAATCGCGGCATCGAGATCGTTTCGCTGCTTCGTCAACTCGTCGATCTGTTTCCGTAATGGCTCGAATTCGGCCATGGTCTTGGGATAGATAAACTCCAGGAAATGCTCGCGTAGCCGCTTTTTCTGCTCGTCCGAGCGTTTTTCGGGATCAGCTTTCACCGCCTCCTGCACCGGACCGGGCAAGGTGGACTTCGTTTGGGCACGTTCGAAGGCGGTCCAAGCGGCGAGCGATTCGAACGATTGTCCCCCTTGCGGTGTGCGGGTCACGATTCCCGCTTTGTCCCAGAACACGGTCCCGCCATGTTGCGTGAAGGCCCAACCTTGAATCCGGGCGCCGGGGCCCAGTCCCACCTTCGCCGCTTCCACTTCCAACCGAACCCACTCGCCTAGCTTCGGCAGGGGCCCGATCAACATCCGGCTCGGCTTTCCCGACTCGCCCCACTCGATCAGATTCTCGCCCCAAACCGCGCGGTGCTCCCAGGAACCGTCGTTCCACTGAAGCATGATCTCCTTGGGCGGCTCGATCGGATCGAGGTAGACATACGCGAACAGTTTGTCGCCTTCGCCCACCGCCAGCGGCGGGTCGGCTTCGGTAAAAAAGTGTTGGCTTAGGCCGGTGGCTGACCGCTTGCTCGCTTTCGAACCGCTGAATACCGGCTGCGGGGCCATGACGAACTCCCACGGAGTGTCGCCCTGCTGCCGCGCTTTGGGCGGCGTATCGTCGTCGATCCAAACGTGTTCGACGGGACCGCCGACCGGCTTCGAGTTATCGGCGGCCGGCTCTTGGTATTCCACCTTCGCGAGCGCCTCCGCAACCTGCCGACGCAGGTCCGCGACCTGATCGTCGAGCGACTTCAGTTTGGCGGTCTGATCGTCGCTGGGAATCTTCATCACGGGCGGCGTCAGCAGATTGTTTCCATCCATCGCCGGATCGGCGGCGGCGTTGAAAAACGCGTAGAGTTGATAGAACTCCTTCTGCGAAATCGGATCGTATTTGTGGTTGTGGCAGACCGAGCAACCCAAGGTGAGTCCCAGCCATACGGTGCCGATCGCCTCGGTGCGGTCCACCGCGTAGCGGACCAGCACTTCGTCGTTGATCGAGCCACCCTCGCTTGTCGACACGTTGCAGCGGTTGAAACCGCTCGCGACCTTCTGCGATAGCGTGGCGTTGGGCAGCAAGTCGCCAGCGACCTGCTCCACCGTGAAGCGATCAAAGGGCAGATTATTGTTGAACGCCCCGATCACCCATTCGCGATACGGCCACATCGACCGTTCGTTGTCGAGGTGCAGACCGTGCGTGTCGCCGTAGCGGACCGCGTCCAGCCAGTAACGAGCCATGTGCTCGCCGTATCGGGGCGATTTGAGCAACCGGTCCAGCAGCCGCTCGTAGGCGTCGGGCGATGGGTCAGCGACGAACGCATCCACTTCGGCTGGGGTGGGCGGAAGGCCGGTCAGGTCGAGCGTCGCGCGTCGCACCAGAGTGATCTTGTCCGCGGCGGGCGATGGCTCGAGTCCCTCGCGTTCCAGCCGGCTGAGCACGAAGTTGTCGATCGGATTCCGCACCAGCGGCGCAAAACGCGTCTCGGGCGTCGCCGGCCGTGCCGGTTTGATGAACGACCAGTGGTCTTTCCACGTGGCCCCTTGTTCGACCCAGGTCTTAAGGATTGCAATCTCGGCCGGTGACAGCGTCTTGCCCGATTCGGGCGGCGGCATCTGTATGTCGGGATCGGTCGACAGGATGCGCGCGACCAGTTCGCTCTTGGCCATGTCGCCGGGTTGAATCGCGGTCGCGCCCGATTCCAGCTTGGCGGTTGCCGCGTCCCGTTGGTCGAGCCGGAGGCCGCCTTGGCGTTGGGCCTCGTCGGGGCCGTGGCATCGATAGCAGCGGTCGGAAAGGAGCGGCCTGATTTGCCGCGCGTAGTCGATCGGCGCGCTGGCATTCGACGGCTGGGGGGAGGAAGCCGCCGGTTGTTCTTGGGCGAACAGGGAGGCCGATGCGAGATTCGCGGCCATCCAAATTCCGGCGAGGGCCCGCGCCAATGCCCCGAAGCGCGACGCGGCCGGATGCCTTGGGCCTTTCGCTAAGTTGCTCGCCACGACAGCATGATCGAGAACACAACTGGAAAGCTGCTGGCGGGCAGTTTTGGAACGCATCATGTTTCGACCCTCACATTCGGCGGGAGCCCGGCGGCGTGGAACGTCTCAGCCGGACTGGTGGCGTGCGCGGAATTCCCTCGACGTTAAAGGAACGCACCGCCTTCCTTAGGCATTACAGCAAGCGACCTGGAAAATGTCCAGCGTCGAAACATCCCGCCTGAGACAGATCGGAGCGACGAATTCCTTTCACGCCAGATGGCCGTCAACGAGCCTGCCATCCCCCAAACCCGCGAGAACTGTTTCCAAGCCGTAGACGGTGACTGGACAAGTTACTTGCCGATGCAGAAGCGGCTGAAGACCACGTCCAGGATGTCTTCCGTATGCACGGCGCCGGCGACTTGGCCGAGCGCATCGAGCGCTAGCCTTAGCTCGGCCGCGATGTATTCGTCGCGGCCATGACTGCCGTAAACGCTGTCGCCAACCTGAAAGCCGAGACGTTCGTGGTCGCCGGATTGGTCGTGCTCGCCGTCACTCTCGGTCTCGCCAGCACGCTCAATCTCGCCGTGTGCGGTGGGATTGCCGCTACTGGAGAGCGCTGGAAGTGCCCGATCCAATCCCGCGGCGGTGCGGGCCAAAGCGATGGCACGCGCGAGTGACTCGGAGGCCCGTCGGAGACTTTCCTGGCATCGCGCCGCGGTGCCTGCGACCACGGCGGACTCGGCGTCGGCCAGACGCTCCAGTCGCTCGACGATCCGCCGACGCAGTTCGTCCAACCCCGTCCCCGTTAGGCTGCTCACCCAAACTTCGCCCGCACTGTCTTGCGGACGGCTCGCCAGTTGATCGACTTTGGTCCAGACGGCCAGCCGCGTGATGTCCTGATCGGTTTCCGCGTCGGTTTTAGCGGTTTCACCTGTTTTAGCGGTTTCACCTGTTTTAGCGGTTTCACCTGTTTCAGCGGGCTCAGCGGTTTTAGCGTCGGCGGCTCCATCGCTCGCCGCGTGTCCGGCGTCCGGCGCATCGGCGAGCGGCGAATAAGGGTGCGGCGAATAAGGGTGCGGCGAATCTACGCCAGGCGTATTGGATTGTGGCGTGTCGGATTGTGGCGTGTCGGCGTATGCCAACAGGTTGCTCGTGTTGGCGCGGAAACGAGTGGCTGACGTGGCTTCGCGGCAGACCAATCGTAATTCGGCCCGTTCACCTTGTTTTAGCGTCGCTCGCTGAGCGGCTTCGCCGATCGGATCGTCGCCGCTGGTTGCCTCCAGGCCGGCTGTGTCGACGACGACGCAGCGATATCCGTTGAAGTTCGTTTCGCGTTCCAGGTAGTCGCGAGTCGTTCCAGGGCGGTCGGCCACGAGCGCGGCCGGTTCGCCGACGAGCGTGTTCCACAGGCTGCTTTTGCCGGCATTGGGCGGCCCCAGCAGGAAGACTCGGGGCAAGCCGCCGGCCGCCGCTCGCGATCGAAGCCGCGTCCGCAATCGCTCGACCTCGTCCAGTCCCGCGGTTAGCTGATCGTGCAACTGGCGGGCGGAAACGAACTCGATGTCCTCCTCGACGAAGTCCAGTCCGGCCTCCAGTTCGGCGAGCGTGTGGACGAGGCGCTGGCGAAGGTTGTGCAAGGGGCTGGCGAGTCCACCGGCGAGTTGTTCGAGCGCTGTTTCCAATTCGCGTTGACCGCGGGCGTCGATGACGCCGAGCACCGCTTCCGCTTGCGTCAAATCCATTCGTCCGGACAGGAAGGCGCGCAAGGTAAACTCGCCCGGTTCCGCCAAGCGGGCGCCCGCGTGGCAGATGGCGGCCAGGACCGCGTCCAAGAGCGGCGGCGAACCCGGCAAATGCAGTTCAGCGACGGGTTGCCGCGTGTAGCTGCGCGGCCCGGGCCACCAGCAGAGTAGCGCTTGGATTGGCGGCCACGGGGCCGGTAATCGCACGGATACCGACACGACACGGGCGGCCGTTGCCGAAACCGGGGAACGCGGTTCACAAAACGTGCGCCAGATCGATTCGGTGGCGGGGCCGCTCACGCGCACGATTCCGCGGAGGCCGCCACCCGGCGGCGAGGCGATGGCGGCAATCGTGTCGTCGCGGCCAAACATCGCCCGCGCCTAACGTTTGCGCCGTTTGGCTGGCTTCTCTTCGACCTTTTTCGCCGGAGTCGCCGGGGCGGAAGTTGTCGTCGCGCCAGTGGAAGCGGGGCCGCCGCCAGGAGGCGGGGATCCACGTCGGAGGATCTTGTGTTCAGCCAAGCTCCAGCAACTGGAAGCGATGAAATAGACACATAGGCCCGATGCGACTTTGAAGAACATGACGCCCATAAAGACCGTCATGAATTTCATCACCTTTTGCTGCATCAACGTCTGTTCATCGGTTGCGGGCGGGGTGAGGAACTTTTGGTTGACGAGAAACAGCCCGATGGTGATCAACGGCAATAGATTGATATAGGGGCCCAAGTAGCCCGTTTCATCGCCGAGCCACGCCGGCAAATACTCTTTCCAGTACAGCAGCAAGTCCGGCCCGGAAAGGTTGGAGCACCATTCGAAGCCTCCCAGTAGCGGAGCGCCCCGCAGTTCAATATCGAGCGACAGGCAGCGGTAAAGTCCAATGAAAATCGGGATCTGGCAAAGGGCGAGCAAACAGCCGCCAAAAGGACTGACGTTGCGATCGCGGAACAGTTGCTGCTGCGCCTGGACCCGCTTTTGCGGCTCGTCTTTGTATTTCTCCGCGATCTTCTTCAATTCGGGCTGCAGTTCCTGCATCTGCTTGGCGCTCTTTGTCGCCCGATAACTGATGGGCAACAGGCAGCTCCGCACGGTCAGGGTCAACATGACGATCGCCAGGCCATAGTTTCCCACGAGGTCGTAGTAGAAGTGGAGCACGCGGGCGAGCGGCCGCGAGATGGCGCCGAACCAGCCGTAATCGTTGAGATAAGCGGTGTCCAGCGAGGCTTTGGCGTCGGTGGCCTCGGCGTCGTAGGCGAACAGGACGTCGGAGTCTTTCGGACCGGCGAAAATGCGGTAGCTGTCGATGCGCGGCTTGTCGTTCGAGACGGCGACCGCGTCGCTGACCAATTCGAAACTTGTGTCGATGGTCCGATTGTGGCTCTTGGGAACAAGGGTCGGCTCGCCGACGGCAAAGGCCGAAGCGCGTTGGAACACGGCCGAATTGCCCTCGGCGTCTGGCCGAGGCATGAGCAGCACGGAGAAATAGTTGGCGTCACATCCGAGGTAGCGAACCGCGCGGTGTGGCGCCGACTCGATATCGGAGAACAGTGATTTCGTGGGCGTCTCCGGTTCATTAACGGCCTTCGAATACAACTCCGGGGCCCGGGACCATTGTTGTCCGCCGTGATCGGTGTTGATGACGACATCGCGGGTGCCGCTCTTGCTCATGTACCACCAGCCTTCGAGCGGCAGGCCAGTGGGGCCTTGAAGCCGGTAGGACACGCGACGATCGCCGGGACCTGTTGATCGCAGTTCGACGTCGAAATCCAAATGGAATCCAAGCGGATTGGCTGCGGCGGACGCGTCCTGGGCAGGGCGGGGCAGCTTAAAGCGTTTGATCACCTCCAGCTCACCGGTTTGCTCGATCGCCTTGAGCTGCTCGGCGGTCAATCGGTAACGGAACTCAACGAGATCGGCATCGGCCCGAGAGACTTCCCAGGTGGCATTCTCGAGCGACGGTAGTTGTCGCAATTCACGCGCCCCGAACGGAACGGTGGCGGATTTTCCACTTTGGGTGAGCGAGTCGAGCGAGAGGAGAAACGAACCGGGCCGGGACTGCGCCGCTTCGAAGTCGGTCTGAGGCTCGGGGCGAATCACGGCTAGCGGGGGAATTCCGAGTTGCGCCGTGTAATCGCGAGTCTTGCCATCGCGACGAACTCGCAATTTCAACGGATCGCCAGGTTTGGTCTTTTGTAGGATCTGGCGCAAGGCTTGGTTGGATTCGATGACCACCCCATCCACCGATTCGAGCAGATCACCCGCCGCCAGCCCGGGCGGTTCGGCCGGATTGTCGGATTGGGCCAGGGCTGCGGGCGTGCCAGGACCGACGACGCCGATGCGGGCCCCGCCTTCGCTCGCAGGCGCCAACGCCAAATGGCCGAGATAACCAAAATTGTCATCGAGGTCGCGATACTGGGTTGGTAACAGTTCGATCCGCTCGACAATCGCCCCAACGCTGTGAAAGGTCGCTAGCAAGCGATAACCGGAGGCGGGATCGAGTGACCCGAGCGTCTTGCGGACAGCAGGCGGTCGCGGCGCGATCGCCTCGGAGGCCGGCTTGCCTGCGGCGTTCGCTGGCTCGCCCGACGCCTTTGCGGAACCACCCGTTCCTGAACCGTCCTTGGCAGTGCCGTTCGTGCTGGCGTCGTCCTTGCTAGTGCCGTCCTTGCTAGTGCCGTCCTTGCTAGTGCCGTCCTTGCTAGTGCCGTCCTTGTTGGCATTGTCCTTGCTGGCGTCGGCCTTGCTGGCGTTGTCCTGCTTCGCTTGGGAAGGCGCATCGCCGGTGTTCGAGCCGCCGTTTTCCGAGCCGCCGTCTGGGGCAGCGGCGATTTGTCCATCGGGTTCGCGGGACTGCTGCAGCCAAGTCTGCAGCAAGAGGTTTCCGCCCAAGATGAGCGCGGCGAGCAGACAGAACAGGGCGAGACGCTTTTCCACTGCCGGTGTTTCCTTTTCCAAACTTTCGGGATCGGTGCGGGCGATGGGTTACCGGCCTTCGCGGAGTCGATCGCCGAGAAAGTCGTCGAGATCGTGGATTTCGTGAATTTTGCGAACCGTCACTTCGACCGGGTAGGCGACGCGACGGAACTCAACGCGATCGCCGTCCAGGACCACGTAGCTGGAGCGGGGATCGCCGTCGCGGGGTTGGCCGACGCTGCCGACATTGATCATCAGTTTTTCAGTGCCGAGTGCCACGCGGAAGCCGATTTCCGCGGGACGAGCGAACTTGCCAGCGGCGGTGAACACACCGGGAACGTGGGTATGTCCTTGGAAGCAGTAGTGTTCGATGAGGGAAAACAGCCGTTCCATTTTCCGCGGGTTGTGGATGTCGTCAGGGAACACGTATTCGTTGAGTGGGTTGCGGACGGAGCCATGGACGAAGGTAACGCGTCCGTCGCGTTCGATCTGCTTAAGGTTCATCAGGAAGCGCAAACGCCGGGCCGAGATATCGGGCGGGCCGCCGCGTTCCAGTTGTGTGCGGGTCCAGAAGACGGCGCGTTCGGCCGCGCTGCTGAAGCCGTCGGGACTGAGCCAAGCGGCTTCGTCATGGTTGCCCGCGACGCAGATCTGGAAATCCATGGCCAGATCAAGGCATTCGAGCGGATTGGGACCGTAGCCGATGACATCGCCCAAGCAGACGATTTGCTCGATCCCCTGTGCGCGAATATCACCGAGCACCGCCTGGAGAGCCTCCAGGTTGCCGTGGATGTCGCTGATAATCGCCCGTTTCACGACTTACGCCCTCCGCGGGCGCCGGGAATAACCCTGGTAAAAGCCCGCAAGATACGGCCCGCCGTGGGCCAGGGTCAAGTGGCGGCCGGAAACCAACGCATGGTTTGTGGGCTGGCCAATTCCGGGTGCAGTCGGGTCTTGGCGAGGAACGCGGCCAGATCGTATTCGAGGCGCTGGAAAGCCACTCGGTCTTCCTCCCAAAGGACGTAGCAGGCCCGCGGGTCGCCATCCCGCGGCTGGCCTACCGACCCCACATTCACGAGCGCTCGTTGACCGGTCAGGGTGAAGACCGGACTGGCCGCGGCGGAAACAAAGCGGCGATCCTCGGTGAAAACGCCGGGCAGATGCGTATGGCCGACAAAGGCCCAACGTGGAAACAGATGGAAGAGCGTCTCGAAAGCCGCGGCCGCATCGACGCAACCCGGCAGCAGGTACTCGTGAAGCGGATTGCGAGGCGAGGCGTGAACGAGCAGCGCGTCCGCACGCCAACCGACCCGAGGCAGTGACTCCAGGTAGTCACGACGCTCGCGACCATGGCGATAGCCCTCCGGACCCGTATGACCCATCTCGCCGTCGTCGCCGACCATCGCGAACGGTTCCGTCGGATTCGGATGTCGCGAAAGCGGTGGCCGTGGCGATTCCAGCGCCATTCCCAATGCCAGGCGGGTCCAGGCGACTACGGGCGAATCGGCTTCGCCTCCCGAGGACGGGTGGAAGAGCACGGCCTCCTCGGCGTTTCCCAGCAATGCATAGCAGTGCTCCCGGACCCAATCTAAACACTCGGCCGGATTGGGACCGTAGCCGATCGAGTCGCCGAGACAGATGATTTCGTCCACGTTCGAGCGATCGATGTCCTCAGCGACCGCTCGTAGCGCTTCGAGGTTGCCGTGGATGTCGCTGAGAATGGCGAAACGCATGGAATCGGCGGCTGGAAACGCAGCGCCACGCAAGCGGCGAAGCTGGGAGTCAGACGAACTGCCGGGGAGAGCAGGTGGGCGACGTGAATGGCGGGAAGCGTGAATGGCGAACGATGTGACTGGCGAACGATGTGACTGGCGAACGATGTGACTGGCGGGGGGGGGCGCGAGTTGCGGACAGTTTGGGCTACGGTCGGCGTGAAGGCCGGGCTTGAGGCGGATTGCACCGTCGCAACGAGCGTCAACGCCCCGTCTTGATGCGGTCGCCGAGCACATTGTCCAACTCGGCGATGCCATAGATACGATTCGCCGTAACGTTCACATCGTAGGGCACGCGGCGAAAAATGATTTTATCGTCGGTCAGCAGAACATAGCAGGCGCGCGGATCATCGTCGCGTGGCTGGCCCACGGACCCGACATTGACAATGAGCTTGTCCTGGGTGAGCGGGTACTCGTAATCGCATTCGCTGGGTCGGATGAACGATCTTCCGGTGGTGAACACGCCGGGCAGGTGGGTGTGGCCCTGAAAGCAATAACGTTCGACCCGGGAAAAGAGCAGTTCGAGCTTATCGGGTTTATAAATATCCTCGGGGAACACATATTCATTCAGCGGATCCCGAGCTGAACCGTGTACAAAGAGCAGGTTGGGCTCTTGACGCGATCTTGGCAGATTGGTGAGCCAGTCCCATCGCTCGTTGATCAGGCTGCGGGAGCCGCGGCTGTCCAGTTGTTCGCGGGTCCAGTAGATAGCTCGCAGCGCGACCGGATTGAAGCCGTTGGGGTCCCAGAGTGCCGCGTGGTCGTGATTGCCGCAAATCACGACTTTGCAGCGAAGCCGGATTTCGTCCACGCATTCGCACGGATTGGGGCCGTAGCCGACAATGTCGCCGAGGCAATAAATCTCCGTCGCCCCTTGGGCACGAATATCCGCCAGGACGGCCTTGAGAGCCTCGTAATTGCCATGGATGTCGCTGATAAGGGCCCGCTTCACGGTGGGCGACCTTTCTCGCAAAGGGCCGGTACTAAAGGAGTGGCGGGCGCCGTGAGCGGGAACGACGAACACCGCGCGGACGGCCTCAAACCTCGATGCCTTCGCAGTTTAGGCGCGGCGGTCGGATGGGTCAAGACACGCTGAGCGGCAACTGCACGGTGACGGTCGTTCCCTGGCCAAGTTGGCTCCGCAGGTGGATTGTGCCGCCATGGGCGAGCACGATGGACTGGCAAATGCTCAAACCGAGCCCCGAACCGCCCGAACCGGCGTCTCGCTGTCGGGCTCGGTCGGCGCGAAAGAACCGCTCGAAAACCCTCGGCACATCGGCGCCATCGATGCCAATGCCCGTGTCGGCGACGATCAGTTCCCCCCAACCATGGAGGTGGGGCCGGCTTTCGCTTGCGGACTCGGAAGGATAATCCCGGACTCCGTCCACCCCGTGACCCGAGTCAAGGCTGGTTGGCGATTCGACGCGGCGCAGCGTCATGCGAACCACTCCGCCCGCAGGTGTGTACTTGACCGCGTTGTCGAGCAGGTTGTTGACGACTTGACGCAGGTGATGGGAATTAGCCTGGACCAGCATTCGCGCGTCGATCTGGGTTTGCAACCGAATCCCCTTGACCTCGGCCGCCGCCTCGAACATCGCCGCCGCCATCCGGGCGATCTCGCACCAGTCCAAGGTTTCCCGGATGACAGGCTGGCGCGGCGATTCGGATTCGGCAAGCAGCAGTAGTTGCCGCACCAATGACTCGAGTGACTCGGATTCCTCCATCAACCTAACGAGCACTTCCTGGTACTCGAGTGCCGTGCGGTCGCGGTCCAAGGTGACTTCAATCGTGCTGCGTAGAGCCGCCAGCGGCGTTCGCAGCTCATGAGCCGCATTCGATAGATAATCTTGCCGCTCGCCTACGTACCGAGCGAGCCGCTCCAGGAGCCGGTTGATGGTTAGGGACAGGAGATCGAGTTCATCGCTCACGCCGCGAAGCGGTAGCGGGGTGGCAAGCCGGTTGGGCTGGAGTTCGTCCGCGCGCCGCGTCAATTCGGTCAGTGGCCGGATCATGGAACTGCCAAGCCAGTAGCCGACGGCGGGTGACACCGCCAGGACTCCGAGCGAAATCAGGAACGCCATGCGGTCGAATCGCGCCCTGGCCCGCGCCATGGGGCCGAGGGACGACCCAACGCGAACCGTCGTGAAATGCCGGTCAACCGGCCCCTTAAACGCGAACTGGACCACGCGGTAGCCGTTTTTATCCGCCACCCGCATGCCGACCTCGTTGGGCGTCCATGGCGATTGCGGCGGCGCATGCGGGTTGGCCCAAATCTGGCGACCACGATGATCGATGAGCCGAACGTACCAGCCGAAGAGTTCGTGGGCCTGCGCCTTTCTTTCCAAGTCGTCGAAAAACGCTCTCGAATCGTGGGGATACTTCGCCTGCATGTCGAGCAGGATTTCCTGGGCGTCCTGCTTCAGGACCGCGTCGAGGTCCGCGAGAAGCGCCGCCGCGAGCAGGAACCGCAAGGTGATCGTGGTGGCCAGCCCCACCACCGCTACTCCCAATGCGTTCCACACCATCAGTCGCAAGCGGAATGATCCGACCGCGTGCTTAACCAGTCCGGAGGGCATAGCCTCGTCCCCGCACAGTCTGGATCAGCGGTTCGGCGAACCCCTTGTCCACTTTGCTACGTAGCCGATTGATGTGGACTTCGATCACGTTCGTGACACCTTCCCAGTCCGCGTCCCACAAATGTTCGCAAAGCATTTTGCGAGTCACCACTTGGCCCGCGTAGCGCATGAGGAACTCCAGCAAACTGAACTCGGTCGGCGTCAAATCGATGTCCCGATCTTCGCGAGTGACGCGGCGGTTGGTCAGATCAAGTCGCAGCGGTCCCACGGTAACTTCGGAAGAGGGCCGCTTGAGGGCGCGGCGACCGACCGCCGTCAACCGGGCCAGCAGCTCCGCGAACGCGAACGGCTTGACCATGTAGTCGTCGGCTCCCGCTTCGAGCCCCGCGACGCGATCCTCGACCGCGCCGAGCGCTGTCAACATGATCACGGCGGTTCTCGAGCCGGCCGAACGGAGGCCACGCACGACGTCCAGGCCCGAGAGATCGGGCAGCATCAGGTCGAGCAACACGACATCGAACGGCCGGGAGGATGCCAGCCGCAACCCCTCCGCGCCGCTTCTGACCCACGTGCAGTCATGACCGGCCTCGGTCAATCCTTGCGTCAACGACTTGCCCAAACCCTGTTCGTCTTCAACCACCAGCAATACCATGGCACGCGTCCTCCTCGACGGTTCGGAAGGGAACGCGGTCCCTCCTAGGGAAACTCTATCAGGCTAAACCAGGGCAGGCGAATTGCGGGACGGAATGTCGGATTCGTAACACGACGTCAACCGCTCCATGGGGCCCCCAACGCCAACGCTAACTCGTTTCGCACCGCCGCATCCTGTTCAACCGCCAGTCTCGCCGCCAAACGCTCGCCAAGGTTCGACGGCCATGGCACTAAGGCCGGCACCGAATTCGGCCCAGCGTTTGGCCCAGCGTTTGGCCCGGGGTTCGGCCCAGCGTTTGGCTCAGCGTTCGGCCGAGAGGATGCTGCGGAGGATGGTAGGGAAGATGGCACGGAGGACAGCAAGGCGGATGAGGGCCGGTTTGGGGCGAGAAACTGTCCTAGCGCCCAAGCGCACGCGCCACGAACCAAGGGCTCGGCGTCTTCCAGTCCGCCGAGCAGGGCGTCGACCGCCTGCGGGACTCGCTGGTTTCCCAGCACATAAGCCGCGTTGCGCAGCAGGCCGCGGCGTTTCGCACGCCAAAGCGGCGTGTGGCGAAAACGAGCTCGCATCGTGGCCTCGTCGGCGTGAAACAGCCCGATCAAGTCCATCGGATTCGCGTCCGAACGCGGCCGAAACGTGTTCCAGGGGCGTGCTGGCTGTGATGTGTCAGCCGCCACGGCCGGCTCGAACGACGCATTCGACCGGCGTCGCGCCGCATGTTGATTCCATGGGCAAACCTCCTGGCAGATGTCGCAGCCGAACAGCCAATTGCCCAGGCCAGCGCGGAGCGACGGTGGAACCGGCTCGCGATGTTCAATCGTCAAGTAACTGACGCACCGCGACGCGTCGAGCACGTACGGCGCCGGAAAGGCTTGCGTCGGACAGGCGTCCAAGCAGGCGCGGCAACTGCCGCAGTGATCCGACTCCCAGGGGACGTCGGGCGTCAGGGGGAGATCGGTGAGCAAGGCGGCGAGGAAGAACCAACTGCCAACCTCCCGATGGATGAGCAGCGTGTTTTTGCCAATCCAGCCAAGTCCAGCCAGTTGAGCGAATTCGCGTTCGAGCAGCGGAGCCGTATCGACGACGCCCCGAACGCGGCAACCGGGGGCGAGCGTGGCGAGACGGGTCGCCAACAGGTTGAGCCGTTCCCGGATAACCTCGTGATAGTCCCGATCGCTCCAAGCGTATCGCGACACCCGACCTTGACCAGCCTCCGGCAGGATCGGTTCATCCACACGGTATTCCCAGCCGAGCATCACGAGGGTGCGTACGCCATCGAGCACATGGCGGGGATGGGCATAGGCGTCATAGCGGCTGGCCAGATACGACATTTCGCCCGCGTATCCTGCCGCAAGCCAATCCGCGAGGCAGTCGAAACCGGGAGCGATCGCGGCTTGACAGATGCCCGTCAGCGAAAACCCCAGTTCCCGAGCGGCGGCTTTGATCTCTTCGGAAGTCACCATACGCGGCCTATCCGAGAACTCGTTGTCCACATCGAAACCTATTCTGGGAATGGCTTTACGACATTACGTTCGCGCGGGCGGCGCCGCTTGTTCCGGGCGGTTCTACCGCGCAGCGCCGGAAATCGCGGGAAATCTTTCTCCCTCCGCGAACCTTTTGCCTCGATGCGTCGTCTTACGTATCATACCGCGAGCGATTCCACTGAGGATTCACACCCTGCTGGGGTGGGTGTTTTGATGGGATCGTTGGCGGCGGCGGGGCGTTTCATGACCGCCGCATTGTCCTGCTCGTTGGGCAGGATTCGTGATCGATCGGGTTCTCTCAATCTGCGTGGAGCCACGCAGGGGGTGTGCCGTGTCAAAACTCGTTAACGCTATCGCAAGCAATCTAGTCGCCGCAGGCTACTCGGTCGGTTATGCGAAGTGCTCGAGTGAGGGCGCAACCCCCTGGGGCGTAGCTCCAAACACTTCGCGTCCGACGCCCGCAAGGGCGTGGGCAACGCTGTGGAACGATGTGTCGGAACATGCTCGCGGCCGTTCGCGATGGGATTCGCCAAGAACTCCCGCCGCGGAACTCGCGACCCTGTCCGCCATAGCCACGGTTCCCGCTGTCGCCTCGGCGGACAGAAGGACGGATGAACGCGCGCTTTTCCAGGAATCGAAGCGGTTTGTGTGCCTTGATCAAGGCGTCCACAAGCTGGCACATCCTGTCGCAAGCGGCGTTCAAAAACCGTCCAGGATCGTCCTCGAAAACCGGTAGTTTTTCGGAGAGCCGCCACGGGGCCCCTGCGAGGGCTTCGGGGCTCGTCCCGAAAAAAATATCGAGATTTTCGCCGCAAGCGTGTCCGGTTGGCTGCCGCTTTGGAGATGAACTCTCCGTAGGCAGCCGACAACTCGCCCGGAAAAAAACGAAGTTTCGCACGCAAGATTCCAGTCCCGCCAGCGTTTTCTTGGTAGGGACTCGCCGCCTCCCAGAAACCCCGATCACGAAAGCGACCCGCAATGACTAGCCCCCTCGTATCCGTCCGTTCCGAAGTCGAGCAGCTTGTCCAGTCCGCCCGGGAGGGTGACCGCGACGCGTTCGGAGAACTTTATCAGCGGTTCCACGGCCAGTTGCTGGCGTTTTGTCGACGCCGGACCAACAACGACGCCGAGGCCCAGGAACTGTGCCAGGACGTCTTCCTGCAGGCGATGCGGAAGTTGACGTCGCTGCGGGAGACGGCCGCCTTCGGCGGCTGGTTGCGCACCATCGCGACGCGGTTGAGTATCAACCGCATCGCGCGACGCCGTCCAATGGCCACGGCCAACAACGAAATGCTCGATGTCGTGGGACGGGACCATGCGTCGCCGTTGGAGAACATCATGGCGACGGAGTCCCGCCAGCAGGTCCGTGCCGGCCTGGACCAATTGAAGGATTTGGATCGGCAAACGCTCGTGGCGTTTTATGTCCACGGACAGTCGCTGATGGAGATGTCGGAGGCGTTTGACGCGCCTCTCGGCACGATCAAGCGACGGCTGTTCGACGCGCGGAAGCGACTCGCGGCGGCAGTGGAAGTTGCTAGCGCCTTAGGGGCCGGGATCTGACGAGATCGGATCCCGGCCCATTTTTATCGCGATCGATCCGTGTGGTCGTGGCGGCGACGCAGCACAAGCCGAAGAGCATTCAGCGCCTGCTTCGCGGTGCGTGGCACCACGATGTCGGGATGGCCCGCCCGCGCGAAGCGAATCCGCTCAACCCCGGTCGCGGACGCCACGGCGATGTCGACATCGTCCGCATCGAGCGGACCGACCGCCAACCCGTAATCCGCCGTGAACTGCCGCCGTGCTTGCTCCGCCCATTCGCCGACATCCGCGGCGCCAGACGCCATCGTCTCGGTCGTCACGATTCCGCCGACAAACGGACGAAAAGACGCGGTCGATGCTTCGCCGAGCAGCCAGGCGAGCAACCCGCGAGTGCCGGCTTCCCGACTGGCGACCGTGGCCCGCGCCGCTGCCAATTGCCGGCAGACGACATGTTGCAATTCGTCGTCTTCCTCCCCGAACACCAGTTCGCCAAGGCATTCGTGAATCGTCGCGATCGTCGGCGCCATCTTGTCGCGGCAGGCCGCTTCCGACTCGGCCACTGCCGTGATCCGCAGGGTGATCGTCGCCTTGCTGACCGTGATGCCCACGATCGGATCGCGGCCGCGACGTATCAAGTCCGGCAACATCTGCTCGAGATCGCTTTCGCCCACGCCAAAGCATTTGATCCGGTAATGGCGGATCACTTGGCGTTCCGGCCCGAAAGCGACTTCAATGGCCGGCGCCACGCTGGCGGTCCACATCTCGCGCATTTCCGCCGGCACGCCGGGAAGGCAGAAAATCCGCGCGTCCGATCGTCCTGGTCGCGGTATCGACAAATCGATTCCTGGCGCAGTCCCATGCGGATTCGGCACCACGCGACTGCCTCGGGGAAACAACGCTTGAACCCGATTCGCCGGCGGCATCGTTCTTTTCCGCCGCTCAAACAACTTGTGGATGTGGTCCAGCGACGCCGGATCCAATTCCAACTCGACCCCCGCCGTCTGAGCCACCGCTTCCCGCGTCAGATCATCCGCGGTTGGCCCGAGTCCGCCAGTTGCGACGATCAGGTCGGCTCGCTCAACCGCTTCGCGAAACACGCGTACATTCGCGGCCAAGTCGTCTCCGACCGTCGTATGGTAAAGGGTCGTGACGCCTAACTCGCCCAAACGCTCCGCGAGCCACTGGCTGTTCGTATCCAACCGCTGTCCGCTGGTCAGTTCATCCCCGATCGAAATCACTTCCGCGAGCATGTCCAATCCCAGTCTCGGTGGCTTTGGTTTCGCCGTGTTTTAGACAGTGCTTCTCTTCAAGCGGCGTTGACAACCCAGTTGCGAGCGCTGCCGGCAGCACCATCAAGGGCACGATTGATCCGCACCGCGCATTCGCACTGTCAACCGCAATACGTTGGCACGATTCGCTGAGCCGGGAGCCGGAGCCGACATCTTCAGATTCGGCCTTATCGGGGGCGTCGAGTCGCCAGGAAGCTGCTCAACCGCGAGTCCTCCACCACGAACGTTTCGCCGGTCGCTTCGTCTTCCAGGCCGCGCATCCCGGTCTGGGGATCATCGCAGCGCCGCAGGCTCCGCATGGAGACCACCAGCCGGCAGAATTCCTCGGGATCGACCAATCGGGACTTACCCACGATACGCGACGCCATTTCGCCCCGGACGGGTTCAACCGACATCATGCGGGATTTCCTCCTTGGAATGTTCCGACGCCACACACCGATCGGCGATCGAGCCGCCTTGGTCGAACGGCCGCCGGTGTGTCGGTTGCTAGCTGAGCTAGCGTGAGCCGGATTGTGGCAGGATGTCCCGGTTTCCAACAGTCCCTGCGCACAGTCTTCATCAAACCTTAACTTTTGGTTTTCCGCAACTAACCCCTACGGGTTGCATTATCGAGCGGGTCGCCGAAGCCGCAGGTCGAAAAAGCGGAACGATTGCTCCACCGAATGGTCTAGCTCGTCCCCCTTCCAGCCGTGGGCTGCGTTAACCAGCAGTTCGACTCGACCGTTGACGCCGGCCGCCGTCAACGCCTCGACCATTCGGTAGGCCTGGGTATGAGGCACTAGGGGGTCGCGGGTTCCCTGGAAGATCAGCAGCGGCGCGTCGCCTCGAGTCACGTAGCTAACGGGGGAAGCGCGAGCTGCGGCTTGGGGATTGTCCGCGGCGGCGACACCAAGGAAGTCCTTGACGAGCGTTTTGGAGACGGCGGGCAGGTCCTCCGCCGCCAAGTCGGTCGGGCCGAAAAATGCGACAACCGCTTGGACCTGGCTGGCTTGATCCGCCCAGCCGCCTTGGCCTTCGAGTCCATCTTGCGGGCCCATGACACCCAGCAGCATGGCCAAGTGGGCGCCAGCCGAGAAACCGATCGCGCCGATGCGACGCGGGTCGACGCCCAAGCGATCCGCTTGTGCGCGAAGGAACCGCACGGCGCATTTCACGTCTTCGATCTGGGCCGGAAACGGGTTTTGCGGACAGAAGCGGTACTGCACCGTCACCGCCACGTAACCAGCCTGCGCGAACTTGAAAATCAGATCGGTGTGGCCCTTCTTATCGCCACCGCGCCAGGCGCCGCCGTGGATCACCACGATACACGGAGCGGCCTGAGCCAATTGCTCGGGGCGAGCCAAGTCCAGCCTCAGCGGTTGTCCACCACCCGTGCCGTATTCGATATCGCGCTCGTAGGCGACGCCTTGCGGCACCGTCCCGGCGGGCTGGTTGGCCGCCGCCGGTTGGGCTGTTCCGGCCTGAGCGACACTTGGCTGAGCGACACTTGGCTGAGCGAAACCTGGCTGAGCGAAACCGGCTTGAGCGAAACCGGCTTGAGCGGCCGCTGGCTGCGAGGTTCCCGATGGTCCGATTCCGAAGCGGCTCGGCGGCTGCGCCGGCAGCCGCGATACCATCGGGACGCTGATTGCGGCGGTCGCGAGGCAGCCGGCCGCCAACACGAACGCGCTTCGGCGAGCAACTTCGCTGCTTCGAGACCCGCTCATGGCTAGCCCTCGTCCGAGGCGCGGAACCAGGGGGTGAGCGACGGTTCGTAACTCTGCAGTTCGCCCGGCTGGAAGTACAAGGCGATTTCACGAGCCGCCGCGTCCGGTCCATCCGATGCGTGGACGAGATTCATTTGGCGGCTGCCGCTAAAGTCGCCTCGGATGGTGCCGGCGGCCGCTTTCAGACCGCTCGTCGCGCCCAGGATCTCGCGGGTCACTCGAATCGCTTCGAGTCCTTCGAGCACGAGGGCCACGATCGGGCTAGCCGTGATAAACGACTCGAGCGCCGGGTAGAAAGGTTTCGCGACGTGCTCGGCGTAGTGGGTCTTCGCGAGCTCGGGGGTGACCCGCAGCATTTTCATCGCGACGATGTTGAAGCCTTTGTCCTCGAAGCGACTGATCACCCGGCCCATCAACCGCCGCTGAACGCAGTCCGGCTTGAGCAACACCAAAGTCCGTTCCAACGCCATGTCTCGGTTCTCTCTCCGAAGGTTCGATCGTTCCCAGCAACGCCCGGCTCTCGGCCGAACTCTGCCACATTGGCCGGGATTCTAGGCGATCCACGCGAATCGCTCAACGTCGGAGCCGCAATAGGGAGGTTG
>CAIXSC010000300.1 GCA_903921945.1 uncultured Planctomycetaceae bacterium | reverse complement strand
CACCAATGCGATTTCAGTCACCAATGCGATTTCAGTCACCAATGCGATTTCAGTCACCGGTGCGATTCCAGTTACCGGTGCGATTCCAGTTACCGGTACCCGTTCAGCCACCCGCGTTTTTACGTCACCAATCCCTTGGTGACGAGCATCGCCTGCATTATGTCCGTGACATGGTCGACGGCATGCGTTTTTACGTCACCAATCCCTTGGTGACGAGCATGAACACATCTTCCAGGGTCGGGTCTTTGTCGGCATAGCTGCGGATTTCCACGCCTTGGCTGAGCATCACTCGCAGCAGTTGCGCGACGCCGGCATCGTCCGTGTCGAGCTCGACGGTGACCGAGCCCTCGTCGACCGTCACATTGCGGGTCGCGGGGTTGCTGCGAATGACGGATAGGCCGACGTCCTGGCCGCTGACAAACTTGACCTCGACCAGGCGATTGCCGCGAATGCGTCGATAGACTTCCTGGATGGGACCGTGCATCAGCAGTTGGCCGCGTTCGATGATTCCGATCGTCGTGCACGTGTCGGCCAGTTCGGACAGGATGTGGCTGGAGATAAGCACCGTCTTGCCCATGCGACGCAGTTCTTTGAGCAGCGCTTTAACTTCGATGCGAGCGCGCGGGTCGAGTCCGCTGGTGGGTTCGTCCAGAATCAAGACGGGCGGGTCGTGGACTAGCGTCTTCGCCAGGCACAGCCGCTGCTTCATGCCGCGGGAGAGTCCGTTCACGTAGTCATCGCGTTTGTGGCCCAAGTCGAGCAGTTCGAGGACATCCTTGATGACCTGCCGCCGCTTTGTGCGGCCGATGCGATAGGCGACCGCGAAGAAGTCCAGGAACTCCCAGACTTTCATGCCGTCGTAAACGCCGAAATTGTCGGGCATGTAGCCGACGCTTTGCCGCACCATCATCGGCTCGCGGTTGACGCTGTAGCCGTTCACCATCCCCTCGCCGCGACTCGGCTTGAGCAACGTGGCGAGAAACCGGATGGTCGTGCTCTTGCCCGCTCCGTTCGGGCCAATAAACCCGAAAAGTTCGCCGGCCCCGATCTTCAGATTCAACCGGTCGACGGCCCGAAAATCGCCATAGTCCTTCCCGAAATCGATCAGCTCGATCATGGGGCCGCCTTTCCGATATCCGAATCGCTGTTGTCGGTGCTGCTAGACTCGGCGCTGCCAGGATCATCAGGGTCCCCGGCTTCCTCGATGGAGAAGTGATCCAAGCGAACGTTGATATCGCGTTCGATGGCGGGCCAGGGGCCGCGTCGCAGGTGGCAGACGATGAGTGTCCGCGAGGCGTTTTGCGCGGCGACGGGGGAGAACTGGATTCCGGGCAGTTCATCGCCGGTCCAGCCGACCAGTCGCACGTCGCCGACGCCGAGGACCATCCGGCGGAGGGCCAAGTCGGCGAGTCTTCCGAGATTGATCTCGCCGGACTCGCCACTGCCGGCGCGCCTCATCGTCGAGGACGATTCCCACGCGTTGATCCAGGGATCTGGCGTCGGGAGCGGCTGGAAGTCGAGCTTGGTTTGGGAGCGGGCGGCGAGATCGCCGAGCCATGCCGCTTCGTATTGGTTGGGAGCCGTGCGTCGGACGATTCCCACTTCGCGGAGCGAAAGCTCGCCGTGGTGATGCAGTTCCCAGCCGCTCTCCTCGCTGCCCAGCAATTCCATCGGACCGCCAAGCGGCAGCATCTGTTCGCTATGCAGGAGTTCAGCCGAATTGGACATGACCAGGAAATCGCTGATCCGCACGGCGTCGTCGCGACGGAAGCTGACGTTGCGGGCCGCGGCGTACATGCCCATCTGCGGCGCGATGCCTTTCGAGATCGGCTGGGCGACGGCCGATGGGTCGCTGAACGTCACGTCGTAGCCGGTGGAAAGCGAAGCGTACAGCAAGTTGTAGCGCGTGAGATGGCCGCGTTCATAGCCGCCTTGCGTTTCGAGCACCGCGATTTCACGCCGGCTGCGAACGAACCCGACATCCAGTTGGGCGAGGCGAATGACGGCGACAGCGCCGACGACCGCGAAAATCGGAACCGCGATCCACGCCCATTCCACGCGTCCGATGAGCCGAAACACGAGCCAATTGACGGGCACGAGCAGGGTCAGGTAGATGGCCATCATCTTCAGGATGAAACGGGCGTCCGGAATGTTGATGCCCGCCGCCTCGCTGACGATTCTCCGGACAGCGACCGCCGTGCCGCTGGTGTCATTCCAGCCCGCGACGCCCGAATGCGCATCGCGACTGGCGCCGCGGAAGCGATAGTCTTCGCGCGTGGCCACCTCGTCTGAATACAAACCCCTCTCCCGCTCGGCACGTTCGTGGTCCCTCATGTCGCTTTCGAACAAAAACCGAGGATCTATTTTCGACAAACCCTGAGGATAAGGACGATTCGGGGTGTAGAAAGGCGGCGGTGTGCCAGCCGGTGTGCCAGCCGGTACGCTAGCCGGTGCGTCAACCGGTGCGCCAGCCGGTAGCGGGTCGACCGGCGGGTTGGAATTCCGACCGGGTGCCGATGAGGTCTGACCGATTGCGGGGACGGAACCATTTTCCGGCTTCGGGTTGGCCAGGTTCGGGTTGGCCGGGTTCGCGTCGCCAGCCTCGCCGCGTTGCTCATCGAGCTTGCTGCCGTAGTCGCGTGTCAGATATCGCAGGGTCGAAAGCATGCGGGCGTCGGTTGCCGATACTTGCCGCCCGATCCACACCGGTTCGGCAAAGTTGCGACTCAAGTTCGAAAGCGGCGAGAAATCCCGGCCGGGGCGACGGAGCAGGCACCCGTTCAGGAAATT
>CAIXSC010000299.1 GCA_903921945.1 uncultured Planctomycetaceae bacterium | reverse complement strand
GCAACCAGCAACCAGCAACCAGCAACTGGCAACTGGCAACTGGCAACTAGCAACTAGCAACTAGCAACCAGCAACTAGCAACTAGCAACTAGCAACTAGCAACTAGCAACCAGCAACCAGCAACTGGCAACTGGCAACTGGCAACCTACTCATCGTTCATTCATGGTGGTGAACTGCTTTCCTAGCCGTTGCCATTCCGTCGGGCTGATGCGGCCCGTCGGAGCGAAGCCCTCGCGACGCTGCCAGCGTTCGACGGCCGCTCGGGTGGCCGGTCCGAATTCGCCATCCTCGTCGAGCGGTTCCCATGAGGTGTCCGGGGTTTTGGTCGCGGGACGCAGTGCGGCGTTCAATCGCATTTGGAGCGATCGAACGTGCTCGCCCGAGTCCCCCATCGCGAAGCTCTGGCGGGATTCGCCCGCTAATCGTGCCTGCTCGGCGTCAGAGGGGCGGAACCGCGTGTAGACGACACGGGCGATCCGTTCGCACAGTTGCTCGCCCGGATCGGCGTTGGAGTCGGCTTGCCGCCGATTGTTGCGGGTCAACACACAGACGGCGATGGCGCGACCGGGCAGTTCGAGCAATCCCGCGTCGGTCCGAACGCCGGTTACCGCGCCCGTCTTGTGAGCCACCCGCACAGTCGCGGGAACACCGCTCGGCAAGGTTGTGGCGTCTTGGCATGCGCGCAGATGTTCGAGCATCGCTTCGCTTGACGCGGCGTCGACCAGTTCGCGACGGTGCAAGCGTTCCAACAAACGAATCATATCGTTCGCGGTCGTGCTGCCGATGCCAAACTGACGGCTACGCTCGGGCGCGATCGATGTGTCTCGGCGGAACACCTTGGAGTGCAGTTGCGTTTCCGGGCATCCGAGTTCGTTCATGAAACGCGAAGTCGACGCCAGTCCGATGCGGTCGATAACCAAGTTCGTTGCCGTGTTATCCGACCAAGCGATCATCATGCGCACCGCATCCCGCAGCGAAAAAGTGGCGCCGGAAGAGAAGTGAGTCGTCAGAATCCCGGATCCGGGCACTTTGTCCTCATCGCGCAACTCGACGGGTGTCGCGAGCGACAACTGGCCAGCGACCGACTGTCGGTAGGCCTCCGCCATGACGGGAAACTTGATCAAACTGGCTGTCGGCATCGGCTCGTTGGCCCGATGCGCAAACGACTCGCCGTCGCGCAGATCCTTGATCGCGACGGCGACTTCGCCCGGATGGCGTGCGATCAGCGCCGTCAACTCTTCTTTCCATGATTCGGCTGCGGCCGCGGTCCGAAGTGCGAACGGCGGCGCTGCGATCAGCCCAGCGAGGGTCACAAGCGCCGCGGCCATCATGGATCGCGAGCCTGCTCGGAGCGCGGCTTGAAGACAACGTGCCAGGCCGGGATACTTCGCGGCTACAATGAGGCTGCGGTTAGGAAAACGGGGCATGCGGGGCGGTCCTGCGAGTGGCGGTGGCAATCCGACGGATAGGATTGGCAACGTTCTTTCCGAAGAGCCAATGGTTCGATCCAAGATCGAGTCGGCCGAAGCGAATTATCGTCGATTCCAAGAAGGGCGGACAATGACATTCACAGCCGGAAGACAACTTCGACAGTTAGGGCGTTTTGCGGCCGCTCAGCCAATCGTTCATGCGCTCCGTGGGGGAAGCTCCCATTGTTTGCCAATGCAACGGGTCGGCGGGCTCGTCAGCATCGTCGGCATTGTCGCTGTCGCGATAGCGGGCATTCTCGCACTGGCGGCGGGGGGCTCGATTGCGAACGCGGACGAACCGGCTGGACCGCGGTGCTACCTAATCGGCAATTCGTTAACGTGGGACACGGTTCCGAGCCGGATGGGAAGTCGAGTTCAGTGGCACGTGGACTGCGGCGTGCCGCTGACGGCGATTTTCGCGAACCCGGACAAACCGTGCGTCAAGGAATCGCGGATTTGGACGGAGGCGCTGCGTGATGAAAAGTACGATGTCGTTTCAGTCCAGCCGCATTACGGCACAACGCTCGCCCAGGACGTCGAGGTGATTGACCGTTGGATGAAAATGCAGCCGTCCGCCGTGTTCGTCATCCACTCGGGTTGGGCGTATCACGAAAAACGGGCCGACGAATTCGCAAGTTACGCGCAACCGTCGCAAATGACCCATAGCCCGGGCTATCTTCGGGCGCTCGTCGCTGAATTGCGGCGGCTGCATCCGGGCCGCGAATTGCGTCAAACATTCGCCCAGAATCTACTGGCGGTCATCGCCGACGACATCGCGGCGGGCCGAGCGCCGATCAAGGATCTCGCGGAGCTTTACCGCGACGGAATTCACCTGACACATAGTCACGGAAAGTATCTCGCGCACAATGCGATGCGCCACGCCTTGGGACTGCCGCCATCCGCTCAAGGATTTGACAACCTCGATCCGGCGCAGCAACGATACCTGGACCGTGTCCTTAGTCTTTTGAAGGTCTCGCGTGAGGATCGGGAGCGGCTGTCGGCGATCGTCGCGGTTCCCCGTCCCGGCGACAGTTCCGCCACGGAGCGTCTCGCCACGGAGCGAGCGGCGATTGCGGCCTCGATCAGCGACGACGAACTGCGGGCCAAAGCAAAAACCCTGCTTCCCGAGGTTGCACGGGCCCTTGAAAGCCGCGCGGCGATCAGCCAATTGGCGGCCGATGTGGATGCCGTAGGCGGCAAGCTGACGCTTTCGCCTGGCGGTCCCGCGTGGTTGTACGTTGCGTTGGCTGATATGGGAACCTCGCTGCTGGACGTGCCGACGGCGATCGATTTGTACAACGGCAACAATCCATTGAAAGGGAAGGGCGGCCGCAACGAGGCGGTCCAAGATGCGTGGCTTGCGAAGTTGTCCCAGGCCACAACGGTGAAGAAGCTAGACCTGTCCAATTGCGCGATTCAAGGCGACGGGCTGCGTCATCTGCAATCGCTCACGGGCCTTCGCGAGCTCAATCTGACCCTTACACCGGTTGCGGACGCGGCGCTCGAACATTTGGCGGGCTTCACGGAGCTGCGCAATCTGGGATTGGCATCGACGCAATGCACGGGCACTGGGTTCTCGTATCTTCGGGCGTTGAAGAAACTGGAGACGGTGAATTTCCATTTCACGCCATTGAACGACGCGGGGTTGGCAGCCATTGCCGAAGTGCCGATCGCCGACCGCTTGTGGTTCGCCCACACCAAGTTCACCGACGCGGGAGCCGCCGCGTTGGCGAAGCAGACGCGCCTAAAACGCTGTGGCATCGGCAGTACGCACAAGGAGAGTTCGGGCGAGGCGGTGTCAGCGCTGGTGAAGGCGCCGATCGAGGATCTCGCGCTGCTCGACAATCAGGCCACGGCAGTCGGTTTGGCCCACGCCGCGAAAATCGCGACCTTGAAGATCCTGGACGCGTCCCATGCGCCGACCGTCACCGATGCCGCGCTGCCGGCGATCGCGGCGATGCCGCAGCTCGCTGAATTCCGCTTGGGGAGCGCTCAGGTCACCGACCAAGGGCTGCAAGCGCTCGCGGCGTCGAAATCACTGAAGAAGCTCACGCTAAGCGGCTTGAAGATGGTCACGGAAGATGGCGTGAAACGGCTTCGCGCCGCGCTGCCTCAATGCGTGATTGAAACCCGGTAAGCCGCCCAAAGGCGGCCATGAAGGCGACTGCGGATGAAACGCTGGCAAGTGATTCTGCTCGCCGTGCTGGTGGCTTTGCCTCTGGCTTTCTATGCCGCGTGGACGGGATACGCGGTATGGCGATTGGGCGGCGTTGGCTACTTTGCGTGGATCGTGCCGCTGTGCTGGACCGTGGCTTGGTGGCTTGGACGCCGTTGGTTGCCCAAACCGGCGGCTGTCGACACTCCGCCTCCCACGCATTGGACGGCTCGCGACGAGTCAGCGTGGCGGCTCGTGCTTGCGCGAGCGGAACGAGCCGGCGAAATCGACGCCAACAGGATGCTCGACCCGCACTTCCACTTGACCGCCGCGCAGGAACTGGCGCTGGAAATCGCGCGGCACTACCATCCACAGGCGGCCGATCCACTGGGGCCGCTCACGGTGCCGGAGATCATGGCGGCGGCCGAGTTGGCCTTGCGTGACACGTCCCAATGGGTACGCGACTATGTGCCCGGTAGCCACCTGATGCGTATCGATCACTGGCGGCTCGTGGCGCAAGCGCCGCGATGGGCGAAACTGGCGAGCCGTGCTTGGTGGATCGGTAGCATTTTGCTGAATCCGGCCGACATCGTGCGAAAACTGGTGACCAAAGCGAGCATGGATGCCGCGACAGGCGACCTTCAAGCCGGATTGCTTGCTGGCTTCCACGCTGTCTTCCTTCAGAGAGCCGGCTTCTACCTGATTGAAGTCCATAGCGGGCGACTGCGGCGCGGGGCGGATCACTATCTTGCGGCTCAGCGTCGATTCGGTTCGAGCGATCCGACGCCTGCGCCAACATGCTCGGATGGAAACGCGGGGCGCGAACCGCTGGGCAACGCCGAGCGATCTCGCGCGCCGCGGCCTGCGGGGGAGGCCGCATCCAGTGTCCTAGCGAATGCATCCTCCCGCGTCCCCACAACACGGATGGGAAGCAAGCTCGATGATGGCGTACCAGCCGTCGAGCCCGGCGATCCCGGCGAGCTCGGCGAGCTGGTCGTCAGCGATTCCCAGTCCGATGGCGAAGAGCATAGGGAGACCGCCGATAGCGAGTCGGTGCGTTTACTCGTGTTGGGTCAAGCCAAAGCGGGAAAATCCAGTTTGATCAACGCGTTGCTGGGCCAAGCGGGAGCGCATGTCGATGTCGTGCCTTGCACCAGCTCCATCCGACGGCACCGAGCGACTTTGCCGGGGTCCACGGTCGACTTTTCGCTACTCGATTCGCCCGGCTACGGCGATGATGGACTAACGACGGGAATGTTGGAAGAGATTCAAGACGCGGCGACCGGCTCGGATATCGTCTTGCTTGTGTTGGATGCGACACAACCGGCGCGCAACCGCGACCTGGAAATGCTCGACGCCGTGCGGGCGGCGTTCGCGAGCCGCCCGGAGCGCAAATTGCCGCCCGTGATCGCCGTGCTGACTCATATCGACGGCTTACGCCCTGTCTTGGAGTGGTCGCCGCCCTACGATTGGCGGAACCCCCAGCGACCCAAGGAAACCGCGATTCACGACGCGGTCGAGTACAACGCGGAATTGCTGGGCGCACGAGTCGCCGCTGTCGTTCCGGTGTGCGGCGATTTCGCGCGCGGACGCGTTTACGGCTTCGAGGAATTCCTGTTGCCCGCGATCGCCGCGCGTCTCGGAGAGGCCAAGGCGTGCTCCCTGCTGCGTCATCTCCATCATGACTGGGATCGCGAGCGCATTCAGCACCTCTGGCGCCAGTTCGCGAACATCGGTCGTTCGCTCTGGAGGAGCCGTTTCGCTTTTGCTTGACAGCGGGGCCGCTTCGTGCGACGCTGGACTCAAACATGCATGAGATGTTCATGTTTTGGCCCTAGGTTGGACGGATGGAGGCGGGTTGTGCGGTTTTCCCTGCAAACCGATTACGCGCTGCGCACGCTGATGTATCTGGCGACGCGCCGCGAGCGGGCGACCATCGACGACGTCGCGACCCTGTTCGGCATCTCCAAAACGCATGTCGCCAAGGTCGTGAACCAACTCGCGCGACTCGGCTATGTCCGCAGCGTGCGGGGCGTTGGCGGCGGTATCGAGCTATGCCGCGAACCCGCGGAGATCACGATTGCCGAAGTCGTGCAGGCCTTCGAAGGCTCGCTGCATCTCTTGGAGTGCATCGCGACGCAAAACGTCTGCGTCATCGAACGGTTTTGCAAATTGAAAGGAGTGCTCGCCGAAGCCGAACGGCGCCAAGTCGAATATTTGGCATCGATGACGTTGGCGGACGTCCTGCCCACTCGCCGGCAGCTCACCGCCCTGGATCCGTCACGACCGTCGTGAGGGGAGACATTCGGTCGGGCACTTCCGATGGGGTTCCAAGTATTTCGAAACGGTGTGTGTTATCGGTGTCGGCTTCCGGGGGGATCGCGATGAGCACAATGAGTAACGGGAAGTTCGATCATGCGAGCGGTGGATCGGCTCGACGCCGTGTCGTGTCGCATCGAGCGATCGCAGGTCGGTTCATGCTTCAGGCCGCCGGCGTTTTGCTTGTGTGCGGCGCGATCGGGGTGGCCACATCGGTGTCCGAGCAAGTTGCCGCGGATGACGCCTACGAGCGGCCGCCGATTTCGTACAGCACGGCGGCGGCGGCGAACCGGGTCACGCGGTTGCAGGCTCGGTTGGATTCCGGCGAGTTGTCCTTGAAACATGCGGCGCCTTGGGGGTATCTCGGCGATGTCCTGAAGGCGTTGGAAGTGCCGGTCGATTCGCAGACCCTGGTGTTTTCCAAGACCAGCTTGCAACTGGCGAGGATTTCGCCACGGACCCCGCGAGCGATTTACTTCAATGACGATATCTACATCGGCTATTGTCAGAACGGCGATGTGCTCGAGGTCTCCGCCGTCGATCCCGCCCTAGGCACGGTTTTCTACACTCTAGATCAAGATCCCGAACAACCGGTGCGATTCGAGCGACGTGCCGACAACTGCTTGGTGTGTCACAGTTCTTCGCGAACGGATGGAGTTCCGGGCCACTTGGTGCGTTCGCTGTATGTGGATCGGACGGGCACGCCTATTCTCTCGGCGGGTAGTCGAACGGTCGATCATACGACTCCATTCGAGCAGCGATGGGGAGGCTGGTACGTGACGGGCACTCACGGTGAACAGAAGCACTTGGGGAATCTGTTGATTGACGGTCGTCGAGTGGTAGAGCCCGTCGACAACGCAGCGGGACAGAACGTCGAGTCGTTGGACGGCCGTTTTGACACGGATGCCTATCTTTCGCCGCACAGCGATCTGGTCGCGCTCCTGGTGTTGGAACATCAGACGCTCGTGCATAACCGCATCACGAAGGCGAGTTTCGAAGCGCGTCAATCGCTGGCGTACGACGCCATGATGAACAAAGCGCTCGACCGTCCCGAGGGCACACGCTCAGAGACGTCCATACGGCGTATCGCGAGCGCCAGCGAGCAATTGGTCGAGGCGTTGTTGATGGTCGACGAAGCGAAGCTGGCGGGGCCGGTTCGGGGCAGTTCGGATTTCGCGACAAGGTACTCGCGGCAGGGTCCGCGCGATGACCAAGGTCGATCGCTTCGCGAACTCGACCTGCGCACGCGGCTCTTCAAGTTTCCGTGCAGTCCTTTGATCTACTCGACGGCGTTCGACAGTCTGCCGAAAGATACGAAAGCGCTGGTCGGTAAACGTCTGGACGAAGTCTTGTCGGCCGCCGGAAACGACGTAGCCGCTGGAAACGACGCAGCCGCCGGCAACGACGCAGCCAACAGAAACGATGGCTCCAACGTATCCGTCGGCACCGCTAGACAGGGTGCGCAGGGGACATCGGTCGGCAAGTTTGGCCATCTTTCGACCGACGATCGTCGCGCGATCCGCTCGATCTTGCAGCAAACCAAACCCGGTTTGCTGCCCCGCTGACCTCGACCGGTAGCGAAAAATCGCTAGGCACTTCGCCCAAACATCAGGGGATCGACGGCACGCGGCTCGCCGCGCGGCGGCGAAAGAGAACGCTGGGTGGAAGCGAAGCGGATGGAATCAATGGAGCCCCAGCGCGGCGTAGATGTGGGGATCGGCGAGCGTATTGGCGATGTGGCGAGCACCCGTGAAGTCGTGATGCCTGCTGTGATCGCCGGGGACCGCGACCGCGTACGCGCCGGCGGCGACGGCGGCGCGGCAGCCGTTTTGGCTGTCCTCCAACACCAGGGTTTGGTGCGGCGCGACGCCTAACCGGTCGGCTGCTGTCAGGTAGATTTCGGGGTGCGGCTTGCCGTGAGTGACATCCTCGGCTGTCAGAATGAACTGAAAACGCGGTTCCCAGCCGTATCGGCCAAGCACATTCGCCACGAATGACCGACGGCTGCTGGTCGCGATCGCCTTGGGACGGTCGGCGCGTTCCAGCGTTTCGAGCAGCCGTTCGAGCCCCGGCATTGGGGCCAACCGAGTGGCAAGGATTTCGTGGAAGATCTCGTCGGTCTCTCGCTGCAACTGCTCGGGCGTCGCATCGAGCGAATGCCAGTCGATCATGATCCGCAGCGCGATCGGACTCGGCCGTCCCATCATCTGGTTCAGCAGTTCCTGGGTTAGCTGGTGGCCGCGTCGACGCAGCAATTCCGCGCCGACGTCGTGGTACAGCGCCTCTGTGTTGAACATGAGGCCATCCAGGTCGAACACCACGGCGCGAAGCGGTTCGGGGATCGTCACGTCAGCAAGCCTCCTTTGGGGCCTACGAGTTTACGCGAACGACGGCCCCGCGCCTTGACGACAACCGCCGACTCGCCCAAAACCAGGGACCGCCCACCACAACCACGACTGCGACCAGCGCTGCCAATCGCCAAGCTCGTTCGGCTAGCGGCCGCGACACCGCGTACGCGCTGATTTCCAACTCGCCACGCGGCGTGCGGAAAAGATACTCACGGCCTCCCGAGGGCAAGTCGACATCCAGGCTGGTCAAGATGCCCGCGTCTTCGGCCATGGCCTGCTCAGGCATGGCACCGGCTTGTTCGCCGGCAAGCCCGCCGGCCAAACGTCCGGTCACAGCTGGCTCTCCGGGCTTGGGTGGCATTCTTGGCGACTCCGGCCGCTCCGACGCGCCAGGCATTCCAGCCACGCCCGGCATGCCCGGCATTCCTCCCGGCATGCCCGCAGCGCCTGGGACCGCGAGTTGCGACTGCGGGGGTGCGGTGGCCGGCATGTTGGCCGCTCCGGACGGGCTTGGAAGAATCATGCCATTCGCGAGTGGGGACTGCGTGGCTTGGGGCATCGCTTGCAACTGCTGGTTGTCCAGTTGTTGACGGTAGCGTTGTCGCACCTCGTTTTCGGTGTCGACCGCTCGTCCGCTTCGCTTGCCTTTGCCGCCAGCGGCCGACTGCGAAACGGGTCCGCCATCCCTGCCGGGGCCGGTGTCTTTGGCCGCGTCGCCCTGGGGAACCGCGCCGTCGATCGCCAGGTTCTGGCGTTGGCCCAACGACTTCCGCAGCTCCTGAAGCTGCTCGAATTGCTGGCCGACGGCCGGCTTGCCTTCACCCTTGCCGTCTTTGCTTTCGCGCGCTTTGCCATCGGCCCCGGCGCGGTCTTCCAGGAGCACCCGGTTCATCGGCGCGGCCGATCCGAGTCCATTCGCTTCGAACCATCGCAAATCGAATTCATCGCCGCTGTCGGCCCGACGTCCACTGTCCGCGAAGTTGGCGTCAAGCTGGTTGACGACATTGCGGGCACGGCGGTTTTCTTGCTGGAAGAACAAACCGTTGAGCCGTTCGCGATTGTCAACCGCCAGTTGCCGGGATAGTTCCGCATCGGCCTGCGCTTCCTGTTCAATCGTGCGGCGCGACTGCTCGAGGGCCGAATTGAAGGCCGAGTAATTCCGCGAGTACTCTTCGTTGTCGCGAGCCGCCGGGATGTCGGCCGTTTGGAACCTTTCCACGGCCATCCCCAACTGTTTCAGATTCGATTGAGAACGCATCCGGGTCAGCGCGTCTTGTTTGGAGGACGCGAGCGTGTCGAGCAGTTTGCGAATCCGGCCGGTTTGATACTCGAGCCAACTTGCTTCGTACTCGGCCTGCTGTCGCACTTGGCCCAAAGTGCCTTCGAACCACGGCCATTGATGAGTTTCCGGAAGCCGTAAGCGCACGCGGCTTAGTTCGACATTCACGTTGCGCGTCTTGAGGAACGGGAACCGAACCGCGCTCCACGCACCCAAATCGGGCATTTTGCCGCCATACGTGAGCACCACCGGATAGTCCAGGTCGCCGGCCGCCGTCTTGACGAGCGGTATGCGGACCAGTGTCGCGCCTGTCGCCGTCACGATCGAAGCGGCGCTTGCGGCCGACCCGCTTCCGGCCGACCCGCTTCCGGCCGCCTGAACCGAGTCTTTGTTGGTGTCTTTCTTCGGAGCGTTCGCGGCAACGGTGGGCGAATTCTTCGCCGCATTCGGCGCGACCGCCTTGCCTTTCGCTCCGGTGTTGTCCGCCAGATCATCCGCGCGTTGGGGACGTTCGGGCGAGCCCGCGACGACGGCGGTCCACAGTGTGGCGCCGGCGGGCAATTCGACGACGAGGAACTGCTCGGTGCCGTTGTCAACGTGGTAGGTCTGTTTCGCTCGATAGGCCCCAGCCGCATCGACCACGATCTCGGTCTCGGACAACGCGATCCGAGCGCCGGCCGTTTGCACCGCTTCCCGCTTTTGGGGCCGATAGGTCAGCCGGGGGGCGACGCTGTCGCCCGTGACCTGGTACGCCATCAAGATGTTCTCTCCCAGCAAAGCGGCCAGCTTGCCCCACGCTTGCTGTTGCCGTGTGAGCGGTTCGAGGCCCGACGGCCCTTCCACGACCAGTTCGTCCCGCCCCAAGCTTTCCAGCGTGACAAAACGCTGCTCGGTTCGGCCGGTCTCGATCGTGGGAATCGGCGCCGGCTGGAGATCGTCGGTCACCAACCGGTCGTGCTCGATCAACACGCGGAACTGGCCAATCACCTCATCTTGCAAATCGAGCTTTACGCGAACTCGGCCATCGGCATCGGCGATGTCATCCGTCTTCTCCAGCGGCTCGATCGTCTTTCGCCGCAGCAGCGGAGCGGAAATCCGCGCGTCGCGAAGCCATGCCGGTAGTGTGAATACGAATTGACGAATACCTGCCTCCTCGATTCGCGCGTCGATCAAGATCGTCTCCGCGATTGACCGACCCGTGACTCGGACATTCGCGACCGCGATGCTGGCGACACGCGATTCGCGGGGGGCCAGAAACAGAACGCCGCTGTAGTCGCTACCGCGGCACTGCAACGCGAGCCGCGCCAGCTGGCGCTGTTCGGGACGTAGCCACCCGGAGACGCGGTCAAGCAATACGGGTTCGCAGGATCGCAGTTGCTCGGGACGCACATCGAACGACGGGTCGGCCAGCACCGCCCAATCGCTCTCCTGGGAAGTCACATCGGCGATCGCAAGTCGGGGAAGCGCCAGCCTCTGGCCGGTTAGCGCCGGGAGGCGGCCGCGGATCGTGACCGACACTTCACCACGTTGGCCGGCGCCAAGCAACGCGAGCAAGGTGCGCTTTCCTGCCGTCTCGACGATCGACCATTCCAGGGGCGCCGGCGAGCGAACCAATTCGATCTCCAGGCCGGCGGGTAACTCCACGCGAATCTGATACAGAGGCTTGGCAGGCGAACGCACCATCAACTGGGTTTCCAAGGACGATTGGCGTTCGTCGAGCCGCAGCACGGAACGGAGTTCGGCCGTGGCGTCGCTAGGGAGCGGAGCGACTTCCAGCCGTCCCGAGTAAACGCCCGTTTGAAACCGCAACGACTCGACCGAACGCAGGCCCAGTGGACTCAACTCGACCGCTTGAACGCGTTCGCTAAGCGACTCGCCGGGCAACTCGGCCCGAGTGAGTCCGCGTAGATCAGCGACGCGGACATCGAGCCCGATGCTGCGGCGCAGATGCACGGTTCCCTGTTGCAAAGCGGCCCCTTCGGCGGCGACTGCGGGAAGCGGATAGCTGGATGGTTTGCCGAATTCAATGCCGACTCGGCGGCTAAGAATAAGTGTAAGTTCCTCGCGATCAGTGGCCGCCTTGAGCAGCGACACATCCACCCGCGGCGCTGCCGGGCCGGCTTTTTCTTGCCAGCCTTTCACGTTCTCGCCGAGCACGCGTTCGACTTGGTAGTCAGCGGGCAGCAGGAAAGCGAAGGCGTCGCGTTGGCCTCCGCGGAACTCCAGCCGCGTCCTCCAAACAACTCGTATGGCGTCTTCCCGAACATCGACTTCCGCATCGGAAGTTGTCGCCAGGCTGCGGTCAACTTCTCCTTGCGAAACCTGCGGACGCCATTGCAATGTCAGGCTGCCGTCGCGCGGCAAGGCGGCCTCAAGCCGCTCGTCGACCGCCTTCGTTTCAAATCGGATCGCGGCGGCGCCAGCGCCGACGACGACTTCCGTTCGCGCTTCGGGAGCGATCAGGTCGAGCGAAGCGGCTGGAACGGCCGGCAGTTGAGCCTGCACCAACCTCACTCCGCCGCGACTGGTCTGTTTCATCCGCAGTGCGAGGACGATCCGCTTTTCACCGCCACCGCTAAGCAACAACGTCGCTAGTGGTGGAGGAAGGGGCGGCATCCCAGCCGGCGCATTGGACAAGGGGCTGGGCAACGCGTTGGCAGGCATACCAGCAGGAACTTGCTTGGGGCCGCTTGGTGGTTGCACGGAGCGAAGGCGCGCGGGTTGCCCATCGACCTCGGCCGACACCAGCACACCACCCGCGAGCGCCAACGGAACTTCGACTGGGCCATCGCCGAGCACGTTCACCCGCAACACGCCATTGATGAGCAAATCACCGCTCGACGCGAGCCGCGCCGAGTAGTCGGCACCGGCCCAGGCAAACGGCGTGGGTGGGGGAAGTTCCCGCGACTTGCGATCCGGATACGCCCGTTTCCACAGCTCGACATATTGCGTGTATGGAACAATGACCTTCTCGGCCTTTTCGATGCCGCGTGGATCCTCATGGTCAAACGGAACAAGGATCGCATCCGGCGGCAAAGTCACCGGGGGACCCGCGTTATCGTCGCGATCCCCAGGGCTCGCGGGCGTGGTTGCCGTGACCGGCGATTTCGTCGTCGGCTCTTCCGCTTGGAGCGAACTGTGCCGCAGAGTTCCCCAACCGAAAACCAAAGCGGTCGCCAGGAAGAGCGGCCAGAGCATCAGTCGCGCCTGGTTGGCTTGAGTGCTTGGGGTGGAGCCGGTCACGTGCGAGGAAACCGTTCCGACTTCGCCATCCGTGCCGCGCAAGTCATCGGCGCCCACGTTTCCGCTTGCTGTTTGTATGCGACTCGTCCGCAGTCCACGTCCCCCCATGACCTGAAGAGGAAGCGATTGGCGGCACGCATGGACGCACTGCGCGATTCGTTGCTGACAGACGCTTGCCACCTGTCGACGGGCCAACCAACGCACGAACCACCGCGTCGCGCTTTCCAAAACGTACCAAGCGGTCAGCACTGCGAGGCTCCCGAACAGATAATCCGCCAACGTGCCAAGTTCGTAATTCCAGGGCGTCAGGAGCGGGGCAGTCGCGGTTGCCAGGAAGCCGGCCACAAGCCAGCGCAGTCGTGTGGTCGCGGCGGCCTTGGTTTGCACGACGCCCCAGCCGACGAGCAGAATGGCGAGCGTCCAAGACAGAGCAACCAAAGACGGTTGATGGACCACACTGAGGTCGAGTCGCGGTTGGTGTCCCAGGCTGCGAAGCGAGAGCATGTCGCCGCCGCGCGGGTCAAGGAACGACGCGAAATCAAACGGAAGGCTACGGACTCCCTCCAGCGCCCAAAGTTCGTCGTCGGAGGCGGTGAGTTCGTCAAAGCTAGGTTCCGTTGGACCGCCGCTTCGCTCACCACCTTTTGAAGAGGACCGGTCACCGCCTTGCTGTCCCAACTCGGAAGCCGCAAGGGCAGCCTGCGGATCGACCGCCGCGTCACGACCAAGCGACAACGCGTCGTCGCGCGACCGGTCTGCCTTGCTGGCCAATTCCTTTTGTCCGCTCGTTGTCTCGCCGAGCTTATCGGACAGTTCAAGCGACTCCTTCTCTCGGTTTGGTCTGCGTGGTTTGCCAGGCGCGGCCTCTTCCGCGGGCGCGTCGGCCGGGGCGCTGAACCTGGGTACCGACTTGGAAACTGCCGCGTCGCCGAAGCCACCGCGGAAAGTTCCCGCACGACGGGCTGGCATGCCAGGCGCGAGCGAGGACTCGGCCTTCTCGTCCATTTCCGCATTCCCCATTTCGGAATCAACTCGCAGTCCCATGCCGGGGGGCATCATGCCGCCCATCGGCCCGCCCGCAGATCCACTCATCGGGCCGCCCATGCCTCCGCCCCCGCCGCCCATGCCACCCATGCCGCCCATGCCGCCTATGCCACCCATGCCGCCCGAAAACGGTTCGGCCATCGGGGCGATGCCGGGGGCGGGCGCGGCATTGAGGGTGTAGGAGCGACTGTCGACATTGGCGAACGATCGAATGAACGACGCGGTGGGCATAAGCCGGCGGAAAGGATGGAGATCGAGCGAATCGCTCCAATCGGCCGCGTCCTTCGTGAGTGTGGCGGCGGCGCTGGCGACGTTGATCCACGGCGCGCGTCGCAAGGCGAACAAGTTGCGTGTGACCGGATCGGAGTCGTCGGGAAACACGTTGCCGCCCCGCGCTGCGACGCGATAACCGGTCGGAAGCCGCACCTTCCATAACAATTCCGCTTCAAGCACTCGAGCCGTTCCACGGCCCGCGTCATCGCGCAGGAACAGCGCTGGCGCCGCTGTGTCGATACGCCCGCGCGACGCCATCGAACCGCTGGGCTGCTCATAAACAACTTGCAAATCGCGCTGGCTGACGGGATCGGCCGGGAAGCTCAACAGCAGGGCCGTTTCGCCGTCAACCTCGACTCGCTGCGGCGCCATCGGTCGACCGTCGACCTGCGCCGCCCAAAGAACGGCGCCCGCGGGAAGTCGCAGTTCCAGAAACGACGAGCGGATCCGCAGCGCGTACCGCGCGACACTCAACACCTTGCCATTGCCGCTGAGCAGCGTTACCAGTTCCGCTCGTTGAACGATCGCCGTGGGCAACCCGTGCGGATCGCGCCGCTGCATGTCCACGGTCAACTCGGGAGTTTCGCCCACATAGCCGAAGGCGCCGAGCAATCGTTTGCCAACCACGTAGTCGGCCCCGGCAAGCTCGCCGATGTCCACCTTTCGCGGTTTGCCTGGCCCGGTCTCGTTGATCTTGACTGCAATATCCAGTTCGGCACTGCCCTCGACCGCCACGAAACCCGACTGGTATGCGACCGAGGATGGGGCGGCTCGCGCAATCGGCAACTGCCAAGTCGCCGACGCCACGCCCGCTTCTGGAAGTGGTTGCGGGAACTCGATCGCAACGTGCGCATCCTGAGTGGCTGGCGCGGCCAGTTGCACCCACCAGCGCCTCCATTCCTTGCCAGTTCCCTTTCCCTGTTCAGTGCCATCGGTCTTGATGCCGCGCTGGTCGTCTGTGTCGCTGCCGGGCGTGTTTGTCGCACGAATTGACTTCGACGTGGCGGCGGTGGCTGGGGTGGTGGCTGTGGTGGTCGCGGGCGCGATCCCGAACTCTTTGACGACGGTGCCGCGGAGGCCCTGGATCGAGATCGCATCCGGCGTATCGGCGGGCAAGTCGATTTCCAGCCGCGAAGTCTTGCCTTCCCGTAATTCGAATCGCAATTCGTAACGGGCTTGAGTCACTGCCGTGTCGAGCTTGAGGAACGCGTGCGTGTGGGCCGTCATGCGGGCCGCGATTCGTTCGACTTCGAAAGACGCGGCGTACGGGTGAGCCGCGTAGCGGTAGGCGAGCGCGGTGGGAACGCCCGCCCAACCAAAATTGGGTTTCTCGTTATCGTCGAGCGGCGCGAGGCCGCGGAAAGCGTCCGCGTCGCGGGGCGTGACCTGGAAATCGTCGCTCGTTTGAATCGCTAAAGCGCCGTCTTCGCGCGCCGCGCCGACCACCGCGAACACCGGGTAGTCGAACGCGTAACGCGGTGACTTCCACTCGCCGAGCCATCCATCGGGCGAGCGTTCCGCCACGAACGAGACGGTCGCGGCGCTGCCGGGCGCCACCGCGTGCGGCAACGTGACGCGAACCCGCTGTCGACCGCTTCCCGCGTCCGCTACCTCAAACGGCAATGGCTTGCCATCGCCGCCAGTCACGGTGGTAATGGTCCAGCCTGCCGGCGCCGTGAACGGAACCGAGAACAGGCGGTCGGTTTCCGGCACTAATCCCCAATTCCCGGCTACCCGCCACAGTTGAGGCGATAGCTGCAACAGAAGGTTGCCCGTCGCGAGCACTCGCGGTTCCGGCAGTTTGAACTGCGACCGCAGCGAATAACCCGTTTGCGGCGCGTAGAACGCGGCGATCGGACGCACCAGCGGCGCGGTGGGGTCGACCGTCGCGACCGTTGCCGGCAGCGCTTTCGCGAGCACTCCCAGGTCGATTGGCAGCAGGCCTGTCGATTCCAGCGACTGCACTTGCCGCGGTTGTTCCGCAAGCACACCGAGCACTGCCGAATGACCGGCGACATCCAGCGGCTCGAGCCTTGGAAAGGTCCAATCGATCGGCGCCGGTCCGGGACGCGTCGCGACAATCTCGATCGTCACTTGGTCCCGCGCCGCTTCCGCAAGACGCACGTCAAGCGTATTGTCGGCGGCCGTGACGCTCCAGCGGCTAAGCTGCGGCGACTTCACCTCGGTCACTTCGAAATTGGCGGGCAAGCGGAATCGGAAGCCGTCCGCCGCGCCACGCACAATCCGCAAAGCCATGGTGACATGCAGACGCTCGTACCCGGCCGTCAACTCGTCGACCAACACCCCGCGAGCGATCACCAACCGCTGCTCGGCAAGTTGCCGGTTGTTCAGCGTCAGCACGAGCGCCTCGGTCGCGGCGGGAAGCAGTTCGAATCGAGTGACATTCGCCGCCGCGTCGACTTCCCGCGATACCACGGCCGCTCCGGATTTCACTTCGACATTGCCAGGCACGGCCAAACGCAGCCGGGAAGCGGGAGCCAGGGGCAGATGGCCAGCCAGCGTCTGCAAGGCAGCGGAACTCTCGAGCGGCGCGGCCATGTCGAGCGTCAAGGTGTGGCGACCGCGTCCTTGCACGAAGACGATCACTTTGCCAGGACCGGCATCGCCCAGCGCCGCCGGTTGGCCAGCAAGCGCGGCTGCCCGCAGCGTCATTCCCGGCATTTCCAAGGTAACCGCCTGCCAGCCTTCGCTGGCTGACTCTATCGACAGCGTTCCCGCAATGCGGGCTCGGCCCTCGAAAAATGTGCCCGAGTAATCCGCAGCCACAAGCGTCGCGCCGACCGGGGCGTTGGGATTCGTATTCGTGGATGTGGACGTCGCCGCGTTCGTGTTCGGAGTGGCGTCCGCGTTCCTGCGAGCATCAGCCTGCCGCGCCAAGACCAGTAGCTTCTCAAACTCGACTCGCTCCAGGAAAACCCGCTCTGGAGCGCGTTCAAGCAGGGCATTGATTTCGCGAAATGGTACGAACAACTCGCGGACGACAATCGGCGCTTTCGCCATTCCTTGCGGCTGGACGGCTCCCGCCGCCGACGACGGCGCCGCCGACGGCGAAGATGATGATGGTGAAGACGGTGTCGATGGAGCTTGCGGAGCTTGGGACGCCTGTTGAGCGACCGCCTGGAAACGGAACGAGTTGGCGGCGGGATTCGTCGGCTGTTGCGCTGGCGCCCGCTGCGTCCCCAAGGCGGCTACGGCCCACAGCATGCTCGCAATCGCGCCCAAGGCGCGGCTGGAAAGGAATCGTGTTCCCGGCATGCAGTAGGCGACGCTCCCGGAACAGGCGGCGTCGCGAATCGAGTGCGTCCGTTCCGTCCAACGCACGCGACGAAAACTGTTCGAGCTATTCATGGCTGGATCCTCCTTCACCGCGACCCTTCGGTTCGTCGTCGACGATTTGGATCTCTCCGTCGTCGCTCGGCTTCAAAGCAACACCTGACAAGAGGTCTGCTCGGAAGTACTGACGCCGCGGTTCGGGAGGCGGCGTGACCGACGATTCGGGACTTGGCGTGACCGACGGTTCGGGAGGCGATATGACCGACGACTCGGGACTTGGCGTGACCGAGGGTTCGGGAGTTGGCGTGACCGACGATTCGGGACTTGGCGTGACCGACGATTCGGGAGGCGATGTGACTGACGATTCAGGACTTGGCGTGACCGACGGTTCGGGAGTTGGTGTGGGCTCGGCGTTGGTACGCTCGGCAACCTGGCTCGGTGACATCGATTCCACGGTGACGGGCGTGGTGACGTGTGCGGGGGTCGCAGTCGCGGCATCCGTGACTGCGGGAATCGCAGTCGCTGAAGTCACGGCGCCGGCGGCCACCGACGGGTCGGCGGTCGGCTCGGAATAGGAGGCGGACGACGGAGCCTCAGGGGGCACCGGGGACGTTGGTGGTCTGAATGGTGAATGGGGCGCCGTCGGAGGTCCGGAGTTATCGCTAGCTTGCGGGTCACTCGGGCCAT
>CAIXSC010000298.1 GCA_903921945.1 uncultured Planctomycetaceae bacterium | reverse complement strand
GGGTTCCCCGAGTGCATTTGGTCGGTCGGCGCGACCAGTCCGCGTCCGTAAAAGCGGGCCCACAGTTGGTTCACGATCGCCCGGGCGAAGAACCCCGAGCCGCCTTGTTTCAACGCCGTTTCGACCAACGCGGCACGGCGGCTGAACGCGGGCGCGGGCGCCGGTTTTTTGTCTTTCTTCAGCTCTTCGAGCCGCTTCTTTTCCTCTTTCTTCTGCTCGTCCGTCGGCTCTGTGGCGGCCGGTTCCTCGACCTTCTTACTGTCCAGGAACATCAGGAAGGCATCGCGATTCTCGCCCGCTTTCGTCTTGTAGCTGAGATTTCCGTAGTCCCGCTCGGCGACCAAGTCCCCATGGTCGTAGGTGCGGGCGAAAAACGACTTCATGCCGTAAAAATGTTCCTGCTTCCAGTCCTCAACCAGTGGATGATCGTGGCACTGGGCGCAGCTCACGTTCACGCCAAAAAACAGGACGCTCACATCGTTGGTCAGCTTGTCGAGATCCTTCGCGCGGCGGGCGATGAATTGGATGGCGCCCTTTTGCTCGGGATCGTCGTCGCGGCCGAGCATCAATTCGCGAAACATCCGATCCCACGAGCGGTTTTCCTGGAAGGCTTGGGCCAGGTAACCGCGGAGATTGCCGCCCGTTCCCGCCATCAGCAGGTAGTCGAAGTAATCGACCTGCTGCCGAGCGAACGTCGGCGACGAGACCAACCGCTCGACCGCTTTCGCTCGCTTGCCGCTGTCCTCGTCCGCCGCGAACGCCTTCACTTCGGCGGCGGTGGGGATTCGGCCGGCCAGGTCGAGCGTCACGCGACGCAGCCATTGGAAATCGTCCGCAGGCGGCGCCGCCGAGACACCAACCGCCGCGAGCTTCGCGTCGACGAAGTGATCGATCGCGTCGGCGATCGCGCCTTCCGCAGGGAAAGCGGCTGGTGCGGAACCGGGCGACGCCGCGCCCGGGGCTGCGGCCGGTGGTTCGGCAGCGCTGGCGTGAAAGGAGGCCGGAAGGACCCCGGAATAGGAAACCAGCGTCGCCGACAGTGCCAGGGCGACAACACGCAGGCGGACACGGCAAAGCACGGGAATGCTCATGGTTTGACTGGCATCCAAAGTGAAACTTTAAGGCGGGGAACGGCGACCATCCCGAAGGATGGTTCACCGCTCAATTCGAGTCCGATCGAGGCGAGTCTCGGCGGGGCGGGGGCACGCCAGCGGCAGTGATTGGAGCGGCCAACAGGCACACCGGGCTCACGCCCGCGAATGCCATCGCTTTCCAGATCGTTAACCGTCGACGCGTTTCCAGCAATGTAGACGATGGGAAACGCCCATTTCAACGCATTCCCGGCGTTTTTCCCGAGAACCAATGGGACGGAAGGAACGGAAGGGACGAAAGGAGCAAAAGGCGAACAGAACGCGTGGCGATTTTCAATCACCGGGTTTTTGTGGCTCGCCGAGAGGACCGAAATCAAGGCGCTAGGGCGCCGCGAGCTTCTTAGCGTCGCTGACGAAAGGATGGGACTCGCCGTAAGCCGCTATCAAGACTTCGGCCGCCGCCGTCGCGAGGGATCGGGCCTCGGCAGATCGATTTTGGATGACTTGGATCCGGGCCAGGTCGACCATGGCGCGAGCCGTGAGTGGATGCCCTGCCCCCAGTGATTCACGGCGCGCGTCGACCACGATGCTGAACGCGGCCGCCGTCTGCTCGACATCTGCTTTTTTCAACATTACCGTCGCGAGATTGAATGCCGCATTCGCGGCATCGGCGCTGGATTGCCCTGTCGCCTTGCGCCACAGCACGAGGCTCTCTTGGGCGGCTTCGGCCGCTTCGTCCAGTTTTCCGTCGGCGAACAGTTTGGCAGCCCGGGCAGTCACTTGCTGGGCTTGGCGACGGGCTTCCAATTGATCCGGGGAAAGCGCTGCCGCGGCGTTCAAAAGGCCGGAAAGTCGCAGGGACGCCAGCGAAATCTCCCCTTCGAGTTGCTCGAACGCGATGCCGATAATGGGAGCGGCGCTGGGATTGATATCGGCTACGGCCTGAGCGTTGAGTTTGCCGTCGCGCAGCGACCGCAGATATCCGTGATGATAGGCCAGTTCCCACGTGCCGGCCGTGTCGGCCAGGGCGAGTTTCACGGTTCGCAGCACCTTTTCCGAGCCATCTGGCGAATGGATGGCAAGCCGCGCCTCGCCGCCGTCGATATCGCGGCGAATCGTCAGAGACGCCATCTGTCGCGTGGCGATGAGCAGCCGAAGTCGTGAGGTGGAGGTCGCGGACTTGTCGCTGGCGTTTCGAGGAAGAAGTTCAGCCTTCAACCGCGCAATGGGACCCGCGTTAATGGGTCGCACGAGCGTGTACGGGCCTTTCAAAATCAACTTCCCGGACCCCAATTCAAAGCCGCCCGGCATCGTGACGCGGTAGTTCTTCAAAAGCGCGGCCGCGATAGCCCCCGTGTCCTTGCCATCGAACCTCGATTCAAACAATTCCCCCACTCCCCGTTCAACAACCGCCGGACTGGCTTCCGGATCGGCCGCCTCCGAGACGGAATGAACCAAGCCAAGTGCGAGCGTCAACAGGAAAAGAGCGCGGGACATACCGATTCTCCGGCTAAGTCGATGTCGGAAAGATCGAAGCGCGATGAATGCCAAGTTCCCAGGAAATCGGTACTGGCCAAGAAGTG
>CAIXSC010000297.1 GCA_903921945.1 uncultured Planctomycetaceae bacterium | reverse complement strand
CTTCGCGCGAGCCATTCTCCCGCGTTTCGCCTTCGCTCGATTCGATGGCGCGCGCTATGCCTTCATGCGAGCCGGCCGAGGCGCGTGCGATGCGTGGCACGCGGACCGTCGCGCTGCGAATCGTATCGTTGTCGACGATCAAATTGACGGCCGGTGCGGAAACTTGTCGCGCGAAGGCCGCGAGCACGAAATTCTTGAACCACACCCCGGGATGAAACAGTTGCGGTTGATGCCCGGTGAGCACGACCGGGGCCAGAAAGTCGGAATCGCTAGACGGGCGGGGACCGCTTGAATCGGACTCGAGCGTGCGGTATTGGCCCGAATGCCGCCGCGCGTCCGCCATCAGTTGTTCGCGGGCGGAACGGCGGAGTTCCCCGAGCGACATGCCGGCCCACGGATGGCGTTCGCTGGCGGCGAGACGTTGGCGATTCTCTTGCCAACTCTGACGCCATTCCGCGGAGGCCGGTTCCACGAGCGTCCCGCAATCCTCGGACGGGGCGCGAAGTTGGCGATAGGCGAGCGGCCCGCGCTCCACGGTCATGCCCCGCTTCCATCCGCGATGGCCTGCTTCACATGGGACCGCTGGGCACTGGAACACTCCTCGCAGCCACGCGGCGAACCCACAGAGGCCAGACGCTCCACCCATTCGGCCGACCGCACCTCGGCTTCGGCCAAATCCAATACCTGCAAGTAGTGGCGGAGACGCGTGTCGGCGTTGTCGAGCGCGCCGCCGAACGAGCGGGCTTCATCGAGATAGATCAGCGGCACGGCGAGTTCGCGAATGCGCCACTTCAACGCCACCGCTTGCACCCACAATTCCAACGGCATCGCGTAGCCGGTATTCGTGATCCGCAGGTCGGCCAACGCTGGCACTCGATATGCCTTGAAGCCGCAAAAGGCGTCGGTCAGGGACAACCCGAGCCGCTGGTTCAGTTCCACGGTGATCCGCCGATTGATGCGAAGCCGTTCCGGCGGCGGGGCGCTATCGCCAGCGAACTGCTGCAGATAGCGGGTCCCCGATACCATTTCCTGGTCCGCACAGGCGGCCACGAAATCGGGGATCAATTGCGGTTCATGCTGCCCATCGCAATCGATCGTCACGAGCACGTCGTAGCGATGCTCGAGCGCGTAGCCGAACGCGGTTCGCAGCGCCGCGCCATATCCCTGGTTCTTCGCATGCGACGCGACCGCGACATCCGCACGGGCGGCGAGCACCGCGCCGGTGCCGTCGGTCGAACCATCGTCGACGACCAGCACGTCGGTGCCCTGGCGGACAACCAGATCGAGCACCCGCGCGACATGTTTCGCTTCGTTAAAGACCGGCAGTGCCGTTAAAGCTCGACAACCCATTCCCGACCACTCGCTTTCCGCATCATTCCCGGGCCTAGCCCAGACGCCGGAAGGCGGGGCTTTTCCTATCGGGTGGTATATCTTAGACGGACACCGCCCATTCGGGCACTGGTGCGGTTCCCGGGTACGTCGCGAAACGCCTGAAAATCGTTTGGTACTTGCCGATCGCCCCGGTTAACATACGCACCCAATCGATTGCCGCCGCGCTGGGCGTTCGTCCCGAACGCGGGACGCGCGATCGAAACCACGTCCCAGTGACGACCCTTTCCAGGCTGGAAAAGCGAGCATCGCATGGCTAGTGAGTCGCCCGCCCTCCAGGCAAACTCGCCCGGCGAACCCGCGTCGTTGGTGGATTGGGCCCTGGCCCTGGACATCGTGGGCGGCGACGCTGGCGTGTTGTCCGAAGTGCTCGAGGCGTTTTTGGTCGAAGCGCCGCGGCAGAGCCAAGCGATCGAACGGGCTGTGCAGGCTGGCGACGCGGCCGCGCTTCATCTGGCGGCCCACACCTTGAAAAGCTCGTTGCGATACCTCGGGGCGAAGGAGTCGCAAGAACTGGCCTTCCGCCTCGAACAGGCGGGACGAGCCAACGCGGTCGCGGAGTCGCGCGCGATCGCGACCGAATTGGCTCGGCGAATGGAACGCATCCTGATCGAAGCGGCGACCGAATGGCGGCGGTTGCGCGGCAATTCGCGTTAAAGCTTGCCGACAACAGCGGGTGCCTGGACACCCAGTCGCCGCTGGGCGGGGAATTCTGGTAAGTTTTCACCCGTTTAAAGCGAACGCCAAGGCGGCGGCGCTGTGGGCGCTACGAGCCCAGCGTCAGTGGAACGCGTGAGGGAAGGTGAAATGTCGACGGTCCTGGTCGTGGATGACAACGCGGTCGACCGCATGGCCGTGCGCGGCCTGCTCGAAAAAGCCGGCGGCCTGTCGGTGCGGCTGGTCGATTCCGGTAACGCCGCGCTGGAAGCGCTGCGGCAGTCCGTCCCCGACGTCATCATCACCGACTTGGTGATGCCCGAGATGGACGGATTCTCGCTGGTCAAGGCGATCGTCGCCACCTATCCGCAAGTGCCGATTGTGCTGATGACCGGTTACGGCAGCGAGGAAATCGCCGTCAACGCGTTGCATGCCGGCGCCGCCAGTTATGTTCCCAAGAGCCACCTATCGAGTTTACTGGCGGAGACGGTCCTTAAGCTTGTCGAGATCCTGCGGCAGCAAGAACAGCAACAACGGCTGATTGGACGCTTGATGCGTCAGGACTGCGAATTCGAGCTCGATAGCGACCCGCGCCTTGTGCCATCGATCGTGCATTACATGATCCGCGGCCTTCGGTGCGTTGGCCACAGCGACGAGAGTATCAGCATTCGCGTTTCCGTCGCGTTGGAAGAGGCGCTCAACAACGCCATTTACCATGGCAACCTGGAACTGAGCTCGGCCCTCCGCGAACTTGACGCGGCCGAGTACCGCGAGATCGTCCGCCAGCGTCGCGAACAGTCGCCGTACTGCGAGCGTAAAGTGTATGTTCGCGCGGAGATTTCCCGCGACGAGGCGCGCTTCCGGATTCGCGACCAAGGGCCGGGCTTCGACCCGCAATCGCTGCCCGACCCCACGGACCCGAGCAACCTCGATCAACCCAGCGGACGCGGCGTCATGTTGATGCGCACGTTCATGGACGAGGTGCTGTTTGAACCTTGCGGCAATGAAGTCACCCTGGTGAAGCGGTTCGCGCCATGAGCGAAATCCAATTCCTTGCGATCGAGCGGACGGAAACGTCGCTGGTGGTCGCCTTGCTGCAAAACGTCGGCTGTTTCAGCCAAGACAATTTTTTTCCCGAATGGCGGGCCGCGTTGGACGCCGCCGCCGACCCCAAAGTGGCCACCGTCGTCCTCAGCTTGCGGCGTCTGCCCTATTTCGGTTCGATGGTGCTCGAAATGACCCTGCAGTTGGAGCGTCTCCTGCGTGCCCGCGGGGCCAAGCTCGTCCTGTGCCAAGTCTCCCCGTTCGGCCGCGAAATCCTCCGCGTCGCTCGCTTCGACCGCCTGCTCCCGATTTTCAAAACCGTGGAAGAAGCGCTCACCGCCGCGCCCCATCGATAGACGGCCGCGGTGCTCGACAAGTAACGACCGTCTTCGGCCTCGGGGCGTCCGCGATTGGATGCAAGCGTCGCGTGCCCGAGAACTTTCCCGTCGGTTCGCCGTTCGCGACTATGGCGTCCCGAGCTTCGTCGTGCGCAGCCACTCCAACACAACGGCCCCGACCTTGAACAGCGAGTCGCCCGAACATTTCGCGGGCACGTCGGCTTCCGTGTGCCAATAGGAAACGGCCGAGGAACGCGGGTAGTCGAAGTCGATGATGTCGATCGCCGGAATGCGGCCGATTTCGTGCAGCGGCAAATGATCGTCGCGGATTTCATGTTTGGGACGGGCAATGAATTCGATCACTCCCATCCGCTTCGCCGTTCCCCAGACCTCGTCGACGATCGGCCGGCTGTCAGGCCAGCTAAGACTGTTGCGTTCCTGGTAGAGCTGAAGCTGCGCGTCGCCGACCATATCGAGCAACACGGCCGCCTCGTAACGGTAGGGCGGCGGGTTCGCGACGTATTCCCGCGCGAAGTGCTCGGAGCCTAAAAAGTACGTTCCCTGGCGATCGTCGTAGACCAGTTCTTCGCCATCGAAGAACACGAGGTCGACGCCGAAGCCCCGGTCGAGCGAGCCGAGGTGGTGGGCCAGTTCCATCAACACGGCGACACCGCTGCCGCCGTCGTTCGCGCCGATGAACCGGCCGCGCGGCCGCCGCGGGTCGCGATCGGGGAAAGGCCGCGTATCGTAGTGAGCGCACAACAGGATCCGCTTCGCGCGGTCGGGATGGAATTCCACGATCAGGTTCGACATCTCAACCGGTGTTCCATCGAGCGGATGGCGGGCTGTAAAGGTCTGCTTTCGCACGCGGCCGCCGAGCTGCTCGAAGTGCTCGGACAGCAGTGTCTGCTGACGGCGCATCCCCTCCGAGCCGCTAAACCTGGGACCGAGCGCGCAAACCGCCTCGAGATAGCCGAACGACCGCCGTCCTTGCACGGGACTTTTTCGCGACGCCACCCGCGTCGCCTGATTGCCCGCGTGTCCCGGATGATGAAACAGCGTCAAATAGCCCAGGAACAACGCGCCCCCGCCCAGAACCGCCCACAGAAACATCGTCTGAGCATCAGGCCGCCGCATCGCTGAGTCCTCCTCCTGGGCATTCGCCATCCTTCACGCCACTGCGGCGTCAGTGTGACATCCAGTCCGTGGATCGTCCACCAGTGCCCCGCCGCGACAGCTTCCGACGAAAGCGCAGTCCCCGCGCTTCGCCTTCCGACACCTTGCGTCGCGGCTGCGGTACAGTATGCGGCGTTGAGTAAGCGTCGGCTGGGGATCGGTACGAAAGGCGGTTGGAGATGCTGCAGATCCGGATTGGCTTGCAATTGGCCAGTTTACGGCTGCCGTTCGCGCAGGCGGCGAAGGTGGCCCGGCAATTGAATGTGGAAGCCGTGGAAATTGACGCGCGGGGAGAATTGAATCCCGTCGCGTTGTCCGGCACCGGGCGCCGGCAAATCCGGAAACTGCTCGACGACCTTCAACTGAAAGTCGCCGTTGTCTCGTTCCGCACGCGCCGCGGCTACAACGTGAACGAGGAGCTGGATCGGCGTGTCGAGGCGACACGGGAAGCGATGCGGCTCGCGTTCGATCTTGGCGCTCCGATTGTCGTGAATCAAATCGGCCGAGTTCCCGACAAACCCGAGGGTGAAAGCTGGCGATTGCTGGTGGAAGTGCTGAGTGACCTGGGACGCGACGGACAACGGATCGGCGCCCTGCTCGCCGCCGAAACGGGCAGTGAGGACGGAGCTACGCTCGCCGAACTGCTCCGCGCTTTGCCCACCGGTTCGTTGGCGGTCGACTTCAACCCCGGCAACCTGATTGTCAACGGCTTCTCGGCGGCAGCCGCCGTCCGGGCGCTTGCTCCGTATGTGTTCCATGTTCATGCCACCGATGCGGTTCGCGACTTGGCTCGGGGCCGCGGCGTCAACGTGCCACTGGGCAGCGGCGCGGCCGACTACCACGACCTGCTCTCGGTGCTGGAAGAGCAGCGATTCCACGGTTATCTGACAGTGGAGCGCCCCGCCGCCGCGAACCCGCTCCTGGAAATCGAGCAAGCGATCGACTACCTCCGGGGCCTGTGATCTCGGTGGCAAGCCCCGCCCGCCGCGACCAGACCGCCACGAACAGCCCGCTGCCCGCTGTCAACTGTCAACTGCCAACTGTCAACTGCCCGCTGCCGACTGCCCGCTGCCCGCCACGAGAAAGGATCGAGCCATCCCGCGAGCCAACCCGTTCGAGCCGAGACTCGCAACCTTCGAGCATCGCGTGACAACGAGACGGCGAAAATCAACTGTGTCCACTCGTTTCTCGCCAACCGCCGAATCCAGTATCTTACGCGTCACCGTTCGAATCCCGACCCTTCGCCCCTCTCATCGTCATCTACCCGCCCATCAAACCGTCCCATCACCCGTCACCCGTCAACCGTCACCCGTCAACCAGCACCCATCATCCGTCACCCAGCAACTGACAACTGACAACTGACAACTGACAACTAGCAACTAGCAACTTGCAACCAGCAACCAGCAACCAGCAACCAGCCAACTCCTTCCCAAGGTTTCTTCCGATGTCCACACCTCCGCTCTTCGACCGTCGTCGGTTTGTGAACGTTTCGGCCGGCGTGGCGGTCGCCACCCTTACCTCGAATTCTTGGAGCGCGCACGCTGTCACCATGGCTGACATTCCGATTGTCGACACGCATCAACATTTGTGGGATCTCAAGAAGTTCAAGCTGCCGTGGATCGGTTCCGAACCGGGATTGGCGCGCAGCTATGTGACGAGCGACTACTTGGAGGCGGTTGCGGGCCTGCCGGTGTCGAAGGCCGTCTACATGGAGGTGGACGTCGATCCGGCTCAGCAGGTTGACGAGGCCGAGCATTTGATCGCGTTGAGTCGGGTCAAGGAAAACTTGACGGTCGGCGCGGTGATCTCGGGCCGGCCGGCGAGCGACGGGTTCGCGGCGTACATCCGGCGTTACCGTGACAACGCGGTGATTAAGGGCGTGCGTCAGGTGTTGCACGTGCCGGAGACGAAGCCGGGAACCTGCTTGCAACCGGAGTACATCCGCGGCGTGCGGCTACTGGGCGAAATGGGCAAGAGTTTCGACTTGTGCATGCGGCCGACCGAGCTCGGCGACGCCGCGAAACTGGCGGACGCTTGCCCCGGAACACGGCTCATCCTCGATCACTGCGGCAATGCCGATCCGAAGGCGTTCGCCAAGACTCTGGGAGCGGTCGGCGGCAAGCCTTCCCACGACGCCGACGCTTGGCGCCGCGACATTCAGGCCCTGTCGGCGAAGCCGAACGTGATTTGCAAGATCTCGGGCATTGTGGTGCGGGCGGTGAAAGGCCACTGGTCGGCCGCCGACCTCGCGCCCATCGTCAACCATTGCCTCGATTCATTCGGGCCGGACCGAGTGATTTTCGGCAGCGATTGGCCGGTCTGCACGTTGGTCGCCAGCTACCGCGAGTGGGTTGTCGCGCTGCGCGACATCATTCGCGAGCGGCCTCAATCCGAGCAGAAGAAGTTGCTGCACGAGAACGCCGAGCGTTTCTACAAGGTGTAGACGCCTGAGCGGCGTTCCGATGGGGCTCACGAGGACGGCCCGTGGGCTCACGAGGACGGCCTGTGGTCTCACGATGGCGGCACGCGGGCTCCGAGTGGCAACGCGTGGGCTCACGGTGTCGGCGAGGAAAACTTAGTCACGGATAAGCGGGTGTCATGGACATTCTCGGAGAATTGCGCGAACGGTTTCGAACGGCGCTCGCGGGCCTCACAGACAGCCCGAACCCGCTACTGGAGATGATCCGGCCGGCGGCCGAGCCGAAATTTGGCGACTACCAAGCCAACTTCGCGATGTCGCTGGCGAAACAGTTGGGGCGGCCGCCGCGGGATGTGGCGGCGGATGTCGCGGCCCGCGCGCGGCTGGACGACCTATGCCAACAGGTGGAAGTGGCCGGTCCTGGCTTCATCAATCTGCGGCTGCGCAGCGAAGTGCTGGCCACGACGCTTGCCGCGGCCCTTGTCGATCCGTTTCTCGGAGTCCCCCGACCGGCCGCTCCGCGAACGTTCGTCATCGACTTTTCGGCGCCCAACGTCGCCAAGCCGATGCACGTCGGCCATATCCGTTCCACCGTGATCGGCGACGCGCTCTGTCGGCTGCTGCGGTTTCGCGGCGACCGCGTGGTGAGCGACAACCATCTCGGCGACTGGGGCACCCAGTTCGGGATGGTGATTTACGGTTACAAGCATTTCCGGCGCCCGGACGAGTATGCCGCCAATCCCGTGGCGGAACTGTCGCGACTGTACCGCTTGGTGCATTCGTTGATCGGTTATCACGAATTGGTGGCGGAACTGCCCACGCTGAAACAAACCGCGGACGACCGCTCCGCCGCGGCTCGGCGGTTGGCGGATCAACCGCCGGCCAGCGACAAGGCGGAAGCGAAGAAGCAGGCCGCGGCCGCTCAGAAGGCGCTTCGTCAGGCCGAGGAAGCCGCGAAAGCGCTGACCGAAGCCTGTGAGAAGCGGGCCAGTTTCGAGTCGCGTCCGGACCAAGTCGCGTTGGCTGCCCAACATGCCTCGATCGGCCAAGCGGTGCTTGACGAAGTGGTGCGTCTCCACGCCGGCGACGCGGAAAACTTGCGGCTGTGGCGCGAATTCATGCCGCATTGCCTCCGGGAAATCCACGCCATCTACGAACGGCTGGGCGTGACCTTCGACGAAGAGCTTGGCGAGAGCTTTTACCACGGCCAGTTGGCGGATGTCGTCGCCGATATGGAAGCGCGCGGGTTGACGCGGGAGAGCGACGGCGCCATGTGCGTTTTCCTCGAAGGCTTCGACGCGCCGATGATCATCCGCAAACGCGACGGCGCGTTTCTGTACGCGACCACCGATTTGGCGACGATCCGGTACCGCGTCGAACGATGGAAGCCGGATGCGATCCTGTATGTCGTAGATCACCGGCAAGCCGAGCACTTCGACAAGCTGTTCGCCGCCGCGCGGCTGTGGGGCTACGGCGGGGTCGCCCTTCACCACATCGCCTTCGGCACCGTGCTCGGCAAAGACGGCAAGCCGTACAAGACTCGGTCCGGCGACACGGTGGGACTGGAAGGCTTGATCGACGAAGGCGTGCGGAAAGCGTTCGCCGTTGTCCAGGAAAACGACGACCGCAAACCGGACGGCTCCGAGTTCACCGCGGAACAGCGGGCGCAAATCGCCGAGACGGTCGGCGTCGCCGCGCTCAAGTACGCCGATCTGTCGCAAAACCGCACCAGCGACTACGAGTTCAGCTACGAAAAAATGCTCGCGCTAGACGGCAACACGGCCGCTTACATGCAGTATTCGTACGCGCGCGTTCGCGGCATTTTCCGCAAAGCGGGCGTCGATTCGGCAACATTGCTGGCGGGTGCGAGCGGGTCGATCCAGTGCGAACAGCCGGCGGAACGGGCCTTGGCCTTGGCGCTCGCGCGGTTCCCCGAGGCGATCGCGGAATCGCTCGCCGATTTCCGCCCCAACCAGTTGACCGTGTATCTGTACGACCTGACGAGGAAGTTCTCGTCGTTTTTCGAGGCCTGTCCGGTGGTGCGAGCCGAATCGGACGAGTTGCGCCGCAGCCGCCTGCTGTTGTGCGAACTGACGGGCCGCGTCGTCGAAAAGGGCCTGGAATTGCTCGGTATCCGCGTCGTCGACAAGATGTGAGCGACGGACTACGTCGCCTTTCGTTCCACCTTTCGCAGGAGCTTTCCCGTATGGCAACCCGCTATCGCATCGCCGTGATCGGACACACGGGCCGCGGCAACTATGGACACGATGTCGACCGAGTGTGGCTGGAGATTCCCGATTGCGAAATCGTCGCGGTGGCCGACGCGGACGAAAAGGGGCGGCAAGCCGCCTCGCAGCGGTTGAAAACAACCCAGGCGTACACCGATTACGTGAAGATGCTCGACGAGGCGAAGCCGAACATCGTGAGCATCTGCCCGCGTTGGCTGGATCAACACCGGGACATGGTGGTCGCCGCGGCCGAGCGGAAAATTCACATCTTCATGGAGAAGCCGTTTTGCCGGACGCTCGCGGAAGCCGACGAAATGATCGCGGCATGCGAGAAGAACAACGTGAAGTTGGCGATCTCGCACCAAACGCGTTACAGCCCCAAGCTGCAAGTGATCAAGAACATGATCGGCGACGGCTTGCTCGGCGATTTGCTGGAACTGCGGGGCCGCGGCAAGGAAGACGGTCGCGGAGGCGGTGAAGACCTGTGGGTGCTCGGCAGCCACGTCATGAACCTGATCCACTACTTTGGCGGCGAGCCGCAATGGTGCTTCGCGCGGGTCAGCCAAAACGGAAAGCCGATCAGCAAGGCGGATATCAAACCGGGGAATGAAGGGATCGGACTGCTGGCGGGCGACTCCGTGACGGCGATGTACGGGCTGGAGGACAATGCGACCGCCTATTTCGGCTCGCGTCGCGGAGCGGCCGGTGATCGGTTCGGCCTGCAAATCTACGGATCCAAGGGCGTCGTGGAAGTTCTGACCGGCCATCTCCCCGCCGTGAATTACTTGCCCGATCCGAAGTGGTCGCCCGGACGGTCGAACAAGTCGTGGATCCCCGTCTCCTCCAACGGCCCCGGCGTCCCCGAGACGCTTAAGGACGGCGGGTTGCTCGGCGGCAACATCCTCGCTTGCAAAGATCTCCTGGCCGCGATCGAAAACGATCGCCAGCCCGAATGCAGCATGTACGAAGCCCGCCAGACGATCGAAATGATCGCCGCCGTTTTCGAGTCGCAACGCGTCGGAGGCCCGGTGGCCATGCCGCTGCAAACCAGGGAAAGCCCGCTCGGGAAATACGCCTGACGCGACCGCGATTCGATTCCCGACAGCCGTGGGTTCGCGACATCCGGTCGCGAACGGCCTCGGTGCGGTATCGTTGCTCCCGCGCAGGCGGCCTCGGGGCGATCGCAACGCCTTGGCGCCGTCGGCCTCGCGGAACCGGGAACCGCTGGGCAACTTGGGCTTAGCGGCTTACAATCCGCGATTCTTGAACGCGAAACCCGCGCATTCCCGAGCAGCATACATCCCTAAGCAGGCAGACCATTCGAGGTGCGAAGCGTGAACGGCAAGCAATCGTTGAAGTTGGCGGTGATCCCTGGCGACGGAACCGGTCCGGAAGTGACGGCGGAGGCGCTGAAGGTGCTCGCCGCCGTCTCGAAGTTGGAAGGTTTTACTTACGAGACGACGAATTTCGACTGGGGCGGCGAACGCTACCTGCGAACCGGCGAGACGCTGCCCGCTGGCGCGGTCGCGGAACTCCGCCGGTTCGACGCGATCTACCTCGGGGCGGTCGGCCACCCCGACGTCAAGCCGGGCATCCTGGAAAAAGGCTTGCTGCTCGAACTCCGTTTCCAACTCGACCAGTACATCAATCTGCGGCCCGTCAAGCTGTACCCGGGTGTCGAGACGCCGCTCGCCGGCAAAGGCCCCAAGGACATCGACTTTGTCGTCGTCCGGGAAAACACCGAGGACATGTACGCGGGCGTCGGCGGTTGGCTCAAGAAGAACACGCCGGACGAAGTCGCCACGCAAACCGCCATTTACACGCGTAAAGGCTGCGAACGTTGCATTCGCTGGGCCTTCGAGTTCACTCGACGACGCAACAACCCCAAGGGCAAACGCCTCACGCTCGTCGCGAAGACCAACGTGTTGACCTACGGACACGATCTGTGGTGGCGGGCATGGCAGGACATCGCCAAGGAATACCCCGACGTCGAGCCCGACTACAACCACGTCGACGCGTGCTGCATGTGGATGGTGAAGAATCCCGAACATTATGACGTGATTGTCACAACGAACATGTTCGGCGACATCATCACCGACTTGGGCGCCATGATCCAAGGTGGACTCGGTGTGGCCGCGGGCGGCAACATCAATCCCGATCCGGGCGGCGTGAGCATGTACGAACCGATGGGCGGCAGCGCTCCGAAGTACACCGGCCAAAACGTAATCAACCCGATCGCCGCGATCGGCGCGATGTCCATGCTGCTCGAACATTCCGGGCAACCGGCCGCCGCCGCGCGCGTCATGAAAGCGATTCAAATCGTCACCGGGACGAAAATGAAGAGCCAATCGGCGGGCAAAATGGGCTACGGCACCCGTGAAGTGGGCGAACTGGTCTGCGAAAACCTGTAGCGATCGGCACTGCGAAAACCTCGAAGGACGGCGTTTCCATGTTTCGTCAACTCTTCAATCTGACAGACCGTGTGGCGTTGGTGACCGGCGGGAGCAAGGGAATCGGCAAGGCGATCGCGCGAGCGCTCGCCGAAGCCGGCGCCCATGTGGCGATCAGCGCCAGGCATGCCGACGAACTGAAGGAGGCGGCCGCCGAAATCTCCGCCGGCTTGGGAGTGCGAGTGGAAACGTTTGTCGCCGATATGGCGAAACGTGAAGACAGCGACCGGCTGGCCAGCTGGGTGCTGTCAACGTTTGGCCGAGTCGACGTGTTGTTCAACAACGCGGGTAGCAACCAGCCGCAGACACTGGCGGAGACCACGGATGATTCCTGGGACCACATCTTCGAGCTCAACGTGACGAGCTGCATGCGGCTGGCTCGCGCCCTGGCGCCGCAAATGGTCGAGCGGCGCTGGGGACGCATCATCCACCTGTCGAGCGTCATGGCGTTGGCGTCGAACTCGGGTCGCGGCTGCTACTCCGGCACCAAGGCGGCGTTGATCGGCATGGCACGGGCCCACGCCCTGGAACTCGGCCCCTACGGAGTGACGGTCAACTGCCTGGCGCCAGGGCCAGTCGCCACCGACCTGCCGATGAGCGTCTTGAATGACGAACAGAAGCGGAAGTTTTCGGAACGAACGGCGGTCAAACGCTGGGGACAGACCGTCGACATGGTCGGCCCCGCGATGTTGCTCGCGACCGATGCGGGCGCCTTCATGACCGGAACCGTCATCGTCGCCGACGGCGGCATGCTCTGCCGCACCTTCGATTAACAGCGGCCATTCGCCGGCCGCCTTTCATAGGCCGCCTTTCGTAGGCCGCCTTTCGTAGGCCGCCTTTCGTAGGTTGCCTTTCGTAGGTTGCCTTTCGTAGGCCGTTTTTCGTTGACCCTGGTTCGTCGGCTCAAAGGTTCGTCGGCCGCCCGATTCGTCGGCTCGTCGGCTCAGCGGTTCGTCATGAACCGCCGTTCCCACGGCGACCGACGAACCAAACCGCGATCGCCGTGTCGGGCCGAGCGAATGACGCCGCTCCGCTTACCGGGCTGGCCCGATCCACCGCCTCGCCCGCTCCCTCGCAGGGAATTTGCTGGGATCTCGCTGGGATCTCGCTGGGATCTCGCTGGGATCTCGCTGGGATCTCGTCGGAATCTTGCTGGGATCGCGCTGGGCCGGCGTCACTTCAACGGTTTTCCCGCAATCGGTTGACCGTTGGTGGTCAAGATCTGGATCTCGTGAGCACGATGCGGACCCGTATAGGTCCACACAATCTTTTTCTCGGGTG
>CAIXSC010000296.1 GCA_903921945.1 uncultured Planctomycetaceae bacterium | reverse complement strand
GAATTCCGCACCGCTGTGCCTACCGCTGTTCCTACCGCTTTTGCTGGAGATTCGGCACCAGGCTCCGAGGGCTGACCATGCTTGGCGCCATAGCGGTCGGGGGCGTGGTGGGGACATGGTGGTTGCTCCGCGAATGTTATGGGAGGCTGTGGTCAGCGGTCACGGGGCGTTTCGGCGCCGCCAGCGATCGTAGAGCAAGAGGCCGGCGAGCGTTTTGGCGTCGTGGATCTCGCGGCGGTCGATGAGGGCGAGTGCTTCGTCCCACGAGACCACCAAGTTGTCGATTTCCTCGCCCAATTCGCGTTGCGGGGCGGCATAGGTCAAGCGACGAGCGACAAACAGATACATCCGTTCATCCATGATGCCCGGCGAAGGATAGTACGTGTGCAGCAATTCGAGTTGTTCCGCGACGAAACCGGTTTCTTCGAGCAGTTCGCGGCCGGCGGTGACGATGGGCGGTTCGTCGGGTTCGAGCGTGCCCGCGGGAAGTTCAATCAATGTCTTGCCGATCGACACTCGATAGTTGCGGATCAGGCAAACATGATCGTCGTCGACCATCGGCAGCAGGACGACTGCTCCGGGGTGGCGGACGACTTCCCGGCTGCGGCGCTGCCCGCTGCTAGTGACCTGCTCCACCCGGACGACTCGAAATCGCGACGTGGTGAGCAGGACCGGTTCGGTCGCAGTTTCCGGCGGCGGCGCCGGGGTGGGTGCCGGGGGACCATCTTCGTTGCGCAATTGATTTGACATGGGCGGCGGCGGGTGGGAAGTTGCCAAGCAGCGGTCATTCTGGGCTGGCGGTCGACGTTGAACGCGTCTGGCCACGGTGCTAGGATACGACGAGCCACCTTGAAGATCGAGTCGGGCGAGTGCGTGAACGAGGGAATTGCGGCAGAGACGGCCGACGATGTCGGTCGGCGGGGGCGATTGGGGTTGCCATGCGAGAGCCGGCGGACTGGACCATACCCTTAGGCACTTGGCAGGGACTTCCGCTCCGGCTGCATTCGTTGTTTTTGCTGTTCGGCGCCGTAGTCTTATATCTGGCCCAGTTGGGCACTCAGCCACGCCTAGCGGCGGTTTCGGCCGGTGCCGGCAGCGGTCTTGTTTGGCTGGCTGCCGTCGGACTGCTGATCCTCTACCTAAGTTTGCTGGCTCACGAATTCTGCCATTGGTGGATGGCGCGGCGGTTCGGGGTCGAGGCTCCCATCTTGCTCATCGGCCCGTTCGGGGGGCTTACGGAGTGGGAATCGCGAGACGATCCGAAGGCGGAGATCATCACGCACGCCGCGGGTCCGCTGGCGAATTTGGCGATCGCGCTGATCCCCTGCTTGGCCACGCTTCGTTGGTGCGATCCGACGATCGCGATTTCCGGCCTGCTCGACCCGTTGCAGCCGGAAGGGTTGCCGCTGGATGAACGCCTATCGGTAGCGACCATGGCCGGCTTGGCCTTCTGGATCAATTGGACGTTGTTCGTGCTGAACTTGTTTCCCGCGTTCCCGTTCGATGGCGGCCGGATTCTGCGGGCTAGCGTTCGGCTCACCCGGCCGCAAATCGGAACTGAAATCGCCGATTTTCTCGTTGCGCGACTGGCGCGGCTCGCGGCGTTCGGACTAGCTGTCACCGCGTTTTTTGTTCGCAACGATCCGACGCTGTCGCCCGTCGCGCCGTGGTTCGCGTTGAGCGTGCTGGCGGGGACCGTGCTCTTCACGGGCCTGAGCCACGAGCGTCGAGCGCGAGCGGCAATCGCCGCCGCTCCTTGGCTCGCCACACTTCAGACCCGCCCGCCCCGTCCCGCGTTGCGGACTCGAGTGGCCGAGGATCGGGAGGTCCCGAGCGAGGAGTTTGTCGAGTCGGAGCATGAACCCTGGCGGGATGAAAGCGAACCCCTAGCGACTTCGCGGGATTTGGATTTGGACATCGGACGCGTCGACGAACCGGTTCGCGGCCGCGAACAGGACGACGAGCGGCGGGTGGATGAAATCCTGGCCAAACTGCATGAAGTGGGCCTCGAAAGGCTGACCGTCGAGGAACGCGGGATCCTGGAGCGGGCCAGCGCCCGTTACCGACAACGCTCGGCCCGGCGGCCCTAGTCGATTGCTGCGGGAACGCAATGGCGCGACAGGAACAAGACCGCGAAGATCTGCTCCGCGAAGCCACCGCGTTGGTGGAACGCGTGGAAGTGGTCATCGAAGGCTTTCCCGAGCCGGTCGTGGCCGGTTTTCGCCGGTCTGGCGAAGGCTCCGTCTACTTTGGCGCGGATCCCGTATATCAGTTCAACTTGGCGGGAGAGCTTCGCCGAGCCTACCTGGATGGAAGGCTTGTGAAAGCCGAACGCGGGCAGTTGGTGTTCTTGCGACGCGAACGATCCGAGGGACAGAGTTCCTTGATTCGGGAATCGGTGAGCGCGGATGTTTGCGCGGCGCGACTACGGGCTGCGGAGGAGCATCTGGCCATCCTTCGCGAACGGATCGTCTTGGGGCGGTTCCAGCTTGTGGGGCAAGTTCCCGGCGAGTGCGATGTGCTCGGCCGTCTGCGAGGGTGGCTCGATCGGCTGCCGCGTCCACTGCGCGTGGCGTCCGCCCCGAATGTGTCCGCCCCGAACGCTACTCGACCCCAGGCTGTTCGGTCACAGGCCGCAGCGCACGTACCGGCAACGCGTGAACCAGCAGCGCAGGAACCGGCAACGCGTGAACCAGCAACGCAGGATTCGGATGGGAGCGGTGCGACGGAGCGATGAGTGTTCGGCGGCGTGGACGCTCGCCCTAGCCGGCGGGGCGGTGGGGCGTTATAGAAGGAAGCATCGCTCTGCCGCACTTTCCCACGGAATTCGCCATGAACGCGCCGATCACGCTCCCGATAGTCACGCTCGATCCATCCGGATCGGATCGGCTGGTCGGGTTATCGCCGCCCGCGGACTCGGTCGCGCGTCCACGACCGTTGCCGATGACCGCGGAGGAGATGCGGGAACGCGGCTGGGACGAGATGGATGTGGTGATTGTGACGGGCGACGCCTACATCGACCATCCGAGTTTCGCGATGGCGATCTTGGGACGTGTGCTGGAGGCGGCTGGTTTCCGAGTGGGGATTATCAGCCAGCCGGACTGGAAGAACTGCCATGACTGGCGCCGGTTTGGGCGGCCGCGGCTGTTCTTTGGCATCAGCGCCGGCAACATGGATTCGATGATCAATCACTACACGGCGAACAGGAAGGTGCGCAACAGCGACGCCTATTCGCCGGGAGGCCGCATTGGCTTGCGGCCAGACCGGGCGACGTTGGCGTACTGCCAGCGGTCGCGGGAGGCTTTCCCCGGAGTTCCTGTAATCGCGGGCGGAGTGGAGGCGTCACTGCGGCGGTTGGCGCATTACGACTATTGGAGCGACAAGGTCCGCCGCTCGATCCTGCTCGATAGCAAAGCCGACCTTGTGGTGTTCGGCATGGGCGAATCGTCGATTGTCGAGATCGCCCGCCGCTTGGCCGCCGGACAAACGACCCGGGATTTGCGCGACATGCGGGGAGTGGCTTACGCGTTGGGAGCGTCGGAAAAGCCGCCGGAGGATGCGCTCACGATCCCCAGTTTTGAACAGGTCGCGGCGGACAAACTGGCGTTCGCGGACGCCACCAAAATGATCCATAACGAGACCAACCCTTATAACGCTCGCCGGTTGGTGCAATGGCATGATCGGCAAGCGGTGGTCGCCAACCCGCCGCCCTTTCCGATCACGGAAGCGGCCATGGATCGGATTTATGGTTTGCCGTATACGCGAAAGCCCCATCCGGTTTATCGCGAACCGATCCCCGCCTGGAGCATGATTAAAGACTCGGTCACCATCATGCGTGGTTGCTTCGGCGGTTGCACGTTTTGTTCAATCACGACCCATCAGGGACGGATCATTCAATCACGCAGCAAAGAGTCGGTGCTGGGTGAAATCCGGCAGATGACCGCCGACCCTAAATTCAAGGGAACTGTCAGCGATATTGGCGGTCCGACCGCCAACATGTACCAGATGACCTGCTCGCGCCCCGAGGTCGAGGCGGTTTGTCGCCGGCAGTCGTGCGTGCATCCCACGATCTGCAAATTGTTGGGAACCGACCATGGGCCGCTGATCGACCTGATGCGCGAAGCGCGGGAGATTCCCGGCGTCAAAAAGGTGCTCGTTGCCAGCGGCATCCGCATGGATCTTGCCCGCCGCTCGCCGGAGTACATGCGCGAACTGGCGAGGCATCATGTGGGCGGCCATTTGAAGGTTGCGCCGGAACACACCGATCCAACCGTCCTCAATCTGATGCGCAAGCCCAGCGGCGATGACTTCGAACAATTCGCTTCTGTGTTTGAACGCGAATCGGCGAAGGCGGGCCGCGAACAGTATCTGGTCCCGTACTTTATCGCCAGCCATCCCGGCAGCGACCTGAACGCGATGATCGATTTGGCCGTGTTTCTTAAACGCAATGGCTACCAGCCCGACCAGGTGCAGGATTTCATCCCCGCGCCGTTCGACGTGGCCACCGCTATGTACTACACAGGCATCGATCCGTTCACTCGCAAACCGGTCCATATCGCGCGGCAATTGCGGGACCGGAAAATGCAACGCGCGCTCATGCAATTTTTCAAGCCTGAAAATTATTTTGAAGTCCGTCAAGCGTTGCAACAGGCAGGGCGCCAAGACCTGATTGGAAGCGGTTGCGATTGCCTCATCCCCGCCTACCCGCCTCCCGAAGCGATCCAAGAGCGGCGCCGACGAGCCAACGACCCGGACCACTATCACGCCGTTTCCAGGACTCCCCAGGCCGGCAAACCGCCGCAGGCCGGCAAACCGCCACAGGCCGGCAAACTGCCGCAGGCCGGCAAACCGCCGCAAGGTGGCAGAACATCGCCTGTAGGCGGTGCGCCGCAAGGCGGTAGGATGTCGCCAGCAGGCGGTGCTTCGAAAGCCAACAGGACATCGCCAACCGGCGGTGCTTCAGCAGGCTATAGGACGTCGCCAACCGGCGGTGCTTCAGCAGGCCATCGGACGTCGCCGACCGGCGGTGCGTCTCGCTCGGGCGGTGCATCCCAAGGCGGGCATACGCCGGCCCAGCAGCCGACTCCGCAAGGTTACCGGCCGGGCCGCAAGACCGCGAAGCGTCAAGAACGCGAGCAAGCGAGGAACAACGAACGTCGCGGTCCTCGGTCGTAATCCTTGGTTGGTTCGAAGAGAAAGACAGGTCGGTCCGGTGGGTGGCAGGATCGATGGACGGCTTCAGCGCCACTCGATCGGTCGCTTCACGTTCTCTGTTCGCCGGACTCGAACGTTTCCCAGTCTTATGAAGCGGCGAAAAGACTCCCGCGCTCAGTCGTCCGAAGCGGACAGTCGCCAAGCTTGCGAGCTTCCCGCGGAAGCGACGGGGTTGGAACATTTCCATCCCTTAGTCGCGCGGTGGTTTCGTGAAACCTTTGCTTGCCCAACCGAGGCCCAGCGAGGCGCGTGGGAGGCGATTGCTCGCCGCGCGAGCACGCTGCTGCTTGCCCCGACCGGCTCAGGCAAGACGCTCGCCGCATTCCTGGTTGCGATCGACCGGCTCGCTTTCGCCGATCCGATATCCGCCACGCCGCGAGTTCACACGCTTTACATCTCGCCGTTGAAGGCTTTGGGAGTCGATATCGCCCGGAATCTCCGCGCGCCGCTCGATGGCTTGCGGTCGCTTGCCGAACGCGAGCAGCATCCGTTTCGCGAACCGACGATCGGGATCCGTTCCGGCGACACGCCGACCGCCGAGCGGAACCGTTTGCAGCGTTCGCCGCCCGATATCCTGATCACCACTCCCGAGTCGCTGTTTCTATTGCTGACTTCGCGGGCCCGCGCCGCATTGGCGAGCGTCGAGACGGTCATTGTGGACGAAATCCATGCGATGGCGGCCACCAAACGCGGCGCGCATCTGTTCGTGTCGCTGGAACGCTTGGAGAGTCTGCGACGATCGACGGACCCGGCTGCGCCACCGCTCCAACGAATCGGCCTCTCGGCCACACAGCGGCCGCTTGACGAAATCGCGCGACTGCTCGGCGGAGCCGACATCGTGGACGGGGTCGTGCGTCCGCGGCCGGTGGACATCGTCGCCGCCAGCAGTCGCAAGACCTTGCGACTGTCGATCGAAACACCGCTCGCCGATCTCCTTCGCGCCAACAGCGCGCCGCCAACCGCCGATTCCGAGTCGGCGAAGACGGCCGCGCCCGAGTCCACCGCGTTGGCTCCATCGTTGTGGCCGGCGCTACATCCGCGGCTGGTCGAGCTGATTCGCGCCCATCGCGGCACGCTGGTATTCGTCAATAGCCGGCGGCTCGCGGAGCGGATCGCGGCGGCGGTGAACGCGGCGGCCGGCGAGGAATTGGCGTTAGCGCATCACGGCTCGCTGGCGAAAGAGACGCGGTTGGACATCGAAGAGCGTCTGAAGGCGGGACGATTGCCCGCGCTGATCGCCACGTCGTCGCTGGAACTGGGAATCGATGTGGGGACGATCGATTTGGTGGTGCAGATCGAGTCGCCACCATCGATCGCGGCGGGTCTGCAACGTGTTGGACGAGCGGCGCACCATGTCGGTGGCGTGCCTGCGGGAATCGTGTTTCCGAAGTATCGGGGCGATTTGCTGGCCTGCGCCGCCGCCGCCGCGCGCATGCTCGACGGCGCTGTGGAAGAGACGTTTTATCCCCGCAATCCGCTCGATGTGCTCGCGCAACAATTGGTCGCCATGGTGGCCTCTCGGTCCGAGACTGTCGACGTCTTGTACGACACCGTGCGCCGCGCGGCGCCATTCCACGACTTGCCCCGCTCGTCGTTCATCGGGGTTCTGGAGATGCTCGCCGGACGTTATCCGTCGCAACGCTTTTCCGAGCTGAAGCCGCGGGTGGTCTGGGATCCGGTGACCCATCGAGTCACCCCGCGTCAGGGCGCGCTGCGAGTGGCGATCGCCAACGCCGGAACCATTCCCGATCGCGGTTTGTACGGCGTGTTCCTAGCCGAGCAGGGCGGCGATTCCAAGGCGGGCGAACCGCGGCGTGGCGGTCGTCGTGTCGGGGAACTGGACGAGGAAATGGTCTTCGAGACGGCGATCGGCGACGTCTTTTTGCTCGGCGCTTCCTCGTGGCGTGTGGTGGAAATCACAGCGGACCGTGTGTTGGTTTCGCCAGCGCCGGGCGAGCCGGGACGGATGCCGTTTTGGCGCGGCGAAGGGCCGGGACGGCCGCTCGAATTCGGCTTGGCGATCGGCGAATTGACACGCAGGTTGCTCGCGGAACCGCCCGCCGACGCGGAGCGGCGCTTGCGGGAACAGCATGGCCTGCGGCCTTCGGCGGCGGAGGATCTGGTCGCCTATGTGCGTGGCCAAGCGGCGGTGACTGGCGAACCGCCCTCGGACCAAACCGTGTTGATCGAGTGTTTCCGTGACGAGGCGGGCGATTGGCGAGTGGCCTTGATGGCGCCGCTGGGGGCCCGCATTTTCGCGCCGTGGGCGACCGCCGCGCTTACCCGATTGCGAGCGGACGTTAGCCCGGCGGCGGACGCGGTCTGGTCCGATGATGGGATTGTCTTCCGGCTGCCGGCCAGCGATCTGCCGCCACCTATCGAGTGGCTGGTGCCGCGTTCGGATGAAGTCGAAGCGATCCTGGTGCGCGAACTGGCCGGCACGTCGCTCTTCGCCGCGCGATTCCGTGAGAACGCCGGCCGCGCCTTGTTGTTACCCAGGCGCCAATTGGGCCGACGCACGCCACTCTGGTTGCAGCGGCGCCGAGCGGCCGACTTGCTGGAAGCGGTCGCTCAATTCACCGACTTCCCGATCCTGCTCGAAACGTACCGCGAGATTCTTCGGGACGTCTTCGACCTGCCCGCGCTCCGCAGCGTGCTCGAACGGATTGAGCAGCGGCGAATCAGCACGGTTCGTGTGGAAACCCGGACGCCGTCGCCGTTCGCCAATTCGCTGCTGTTCGACTTCGCGGGCCATTTCATCTACAGCGGCGATACGCCGCTCGCGGAACGGCGCGCCCAGGCGCTGCTGCTCGATCAAACCCAGTTGCGACAACTGTTGGGTGGAACCGAGCCCCGCGACCTGCTCGATCCCGAAGTCGTCGCCACGACCGACCGCGAACTACAACGGCTCGACGGCCGCTTTCCTCCGCGACACGCCGATGACCTGCATGATTTGCTCCGCCGCTTGGGCGACCTTGACTCGTCGGAAATCGCGGCCCGCTGCGCTGCGGACGATCGCGAGACTGGCCGCATAAAGCATTGGATCCAGGAACTGGTGGCCACGCGACGCGTGGCGAAAGCGTTCGTTGGCGGCGACGAACGCTGGATCGCAGCCGAGGATGCGACCAGCTATCGCGAAGCGCTGGGCGCCATCGTTTCGCCTACAGACCTATCGCCCACAAACCTGTCGTCACCAGAGTTGTCGTCGCCAGAGCTGTCGTCGCCAGACCTGTCGCCCACAAACCTCGCGTCCACAAAACTATCGTCACCGGACCTGGCGTCACCCGATCGATCTTCCGCCACGGGTTCGGAGGCACGAACGCTTGGCGATTGGACGAGGTTCGGAGCGGCGGTCACGGTGTTGCGCGATCCGCTTGGCGACTTGCTTGAGCGGTTTGCGCGGACTCGCGGACCGTTCACCGCGATGGCGGTAGCGGACCGATTTGGGATTGGCGTGGCGACGGCCGTGGAAAAGTTACGGCAGTTGGAAATGCGGGGCGTGATTGTTTCGGGTTGGTTCACACCGCAGTCGGGCAAGCCCGGAACGAAGGGCAGCGAGACCGCCACGACGCCCGTGGGGAAGGGGGCGGATGGCGAGTGGTGCGGAACCGAGGTGTCGAGGTTGCTGCGGCAGCGATCATTAGCACGCGCGCGGGCCAAGGTCGCGCCGGTCGACCAAGCGTCATTCGTTCGCTTTCGCCTCGCTTGGCAAGGCTTGGATCAACCGCGTCGCGGGTCGGACGGATTGCTGGACGTGATCGAGCAGCTTCAGGGGCTGCCGCTGCCCATGTCGACGTGGGAAGAAGAGGTGTTGCCAACGCGGGTGGCTGAATTCGAACCCGAAATGCTGGATGAACTATGCGCGGCGGGTGAAGTCGTGTGGCGCGGAGTTTCCACAGGCGTGTCGTCGCGGAGCAATCGCGTCGTCTTATTCCTCACCGACGACTCGCCGCGATTGGCGCCGCCGTCGACGCCGCTTGAAGGCGACGACTACGAGCGATTGCGATCGTTGCTGCGCGAGCGCGGCGCGTTGTTTTTCGACCAAGTGACTCGCGCCGTCAGCGGCTTTCCCAATGACTGGCTGGAACGGCTCTGGGAACTGGTGTGGAATGGAGAGGTGACGAACGACACGCTCGCGCCGCTCCGCAGCCGCCAAGCCGGCGATGGAGCCACGCGGTCGTGGCGGGGCAGTCGGCTCGATGACGCGTTTCGATCGCGACGGCAACGCCGCCTGCCGGGTTCCGAGGGCCGCTGGTGGCTGTTCGAACGCGGTTGGGGCGCGGCGGTTTCGGCCACCGAACGCCAGACCGCGTTGGCCGCTCAGTTGCTCAAACGCTACGGCGTGGTGACCCGCGAGGCGATCATGGCCGAGGATGTGCCTGGCGGCTACGCGGCGTTGTACCCTGTGTTCAAGGCGTTCGAGGAAGCGGGGCGGGTGCATCGCGGGTACTTCGTCGCTGATTTGGGCGCGACCCAATTCGCCGCGCCGGGGGCCGACCAGCGATTGCGTTTGATCGCCGAACTGGACGCCCACGGGGAGAAGGCTGGCGAGGTCGCGGCGACCGCAGGGATGGAGACGAGTTCGCGGGCGGCGTTGCTGGCCGCGCTTGATCCGGCGAATCCGTTCGGCACGGCGTTGCCTTTCCCGATCGATGACGTCGGCGCCCGGTGTCAGCGGGTCGAAGGAGCGAAAGTGGTGCTGCGCGAAGGGCGGCTGGTGGCGTACTTGTCGCGCGGTGGACAGGCGGTGTGGACGTTCGAGGCGGCCGACGAACGATTCCGGGTGGAAGATTGCCGCGTGATTGCGCAGGCCTTGGCGTCGCTCGCCACGCGCTCGTCGCCCGTCTTTCTTTCATCCATCAACGGTGCGTTGCCGGGAACCGGGCCGCTCGAGCCGCACTTGCTGGACGCCGGTTTTATCGCGACCGCGCAAGGCTACCTGCATCGCCGGCGTGAATCGGGGTAAAACAGTTGCTCGTCGCGGACAGGCGGCGAGCGACTCGGAATTGGAAATAAGGAATCACCGGATATGGCGCGGCGCATTGTGGTCTTGACCGAAGGGCACACGAATCCGCACACAGCGAAGACGGCCAGTTGCATGATCCGCTACAAGCGCGACGAGATCGTCGCGTTGTTGGACAGCACGCAGCGGGGAAAGACTACCGGCGAGCTGCTGGGCGTGGGCGGCGACTTGCCGGTCATCGGCTCGCTGGCCGAAGCGCCGCCGGCCGACACGCTGTTGCTCGGAATCGCGCCGCCGGGTGGAAAGATTCCGGCTCCTTGGCGCGCGATCATTCTGGAAGCGATCGAACGCGGCATGGGAATCTGGTCGGGGTTGCACGATTTCGTCTCGGACGATCCGCAATTCGCGGCGGCGGCGGCGGCTCGCGGAGTGCTGTTGGTCGATGTGCGAAAGAACAACGAACGGGGTGTCGCGCGGCGCGTCGGCATTCGTTCCGATTGCCTGCGGATTCACACCGTGGGGCACGACTGCAGCATTGGCAAGATGGTGGCGTCCGTCGAACTGGCTCAGGGATTGAAGCGTCGCGGCATCGACGCGAAGTTCATCGCCACCGGGCAGACCGGGATCATGGTTGAAGGGGACGGATTGCCGCTCGACTGCGTGGTCGCCGACTTTGTCGCAGGCGCGGCGGAAAAGATGGTGCTCCAGCAGCAACATCATGAGGTGCTGGTGGTCGAAGGCCAAGGCAGCTTGGTCCATCCGTCGTACTCGGGGGTGACGCTGAGCCTGCTGCACGGCTGCGTCCCGCACGGACTGATCTTTGTCTATGAAATCGGACGCGCCGTGGTGACCGGGGTCGATCACGTCGCGATTCCGTCGATCGGCAAACTGTTGAAAATGTACGACATGATGGCGAACGCCAACTTCCAGTGCCAAATCCTGGGAATCGCGGTCAACAGCCGCCGCGTGTCGGCGGCGGAAGCGGCGGCGGAACGCGCGCGGGTGCGTGACGAGTTCGGACTGCCGGTTTGCGATGTGATTCGTGACGGCGCCGACGAACTGCTGGACGCGATCGTGCGGTTCCGCGACACGGCCCGATGGCGTGAATGGAACGCCAGCCCGCCAAGCTGATTCGCCGCCATGACGGCTATTCCGAGCGGATTGCGGCCATGGCGAGCGCCGTGTATCGTCACCAGACTGCCAGTGCGCTGCCGTTCAACCTCACAGACCCCAGCGAACAAAGGGTTTCCGCGATGGGACGCGTGATCGATCAGTATCGAAAGGCCTGTGAATCGCTCGCGGGCGGCGTTTCGTCCTCGACGCGTTTGAATCAAGCGCTCGGGAGGCCGATGCTGATTCGTCGCGGCGTGGGTCCCCGGGTGTGGGATTTGGATGGCCGCGAGTATTTCGATTTGTGTTGCAGCCATGGAGCGACGTTGCTCGGGCATGGCGACCCGCGAGTGCGCGCGGCGGTTGAAGCGGCGTTGGACCGCGGCGCGACCTGTTCGTACGAATCCGAACCGCATGCGGAGCTTGCCGCCCTGCTTTGCGACACCGTGCCGTGCCTTGAACGCCTGCGATTCACGGGCGCGGGTACGGAAGCGACGATGCACTGCATTCGGCTAGCGCGGGCCTGCACGGGACGCGCCAAGCTGCTCCGGTTTGAAGGCAACTTCCATGGCTACCACGACCAAGTG
>CAIXSC010000295.1 GCA_903921945.1 uncultured Planctomycetaceae bacterium | reverse complement strand
TTGGGAACACGTAGACTAGGACGCGGTTTTTGGGTAACTCCACGCGTTCGTCGAAGGTGGACCATGCGCCGCTGTGACAACCCGCCGCAGACAACTCGCAAGCATCATCCGTCGGTCGCTTGCCGCGGCGCGCGCTTCCTGGCCAACGCCGCAACCGCTCCACTTCCCCGGCCCTTCGCCTCTCGCGCCGTTTCTCCGACGTCACCATTGACTTGGAAGTTGCCGCTCGCGCGGGCCGCAGTCCTGCCTGTTGCGCTGGGTTTGATCTTCTCGGTCGCGGTCGCGGGACAGGCCGCCGTAGGTGTTGCGGACGACGCTCCGGACGACGCGGCAATCAAGCGGCTGGTTGGATTGTTGGGCGATGACCAATTCCAGGTCCGCGAACAAGCGACCCGTGACCTGCTCAAGGCCGGCCCTCGCGCGCTGCAGCAACTCGAAGACGGCTCACGGAACATCGACCGCGAAGTGCGGTATCGCTGCCAACGGATCCTGACTTTGGTTCGCGAGATGGAATTGGAGAATCGACTCGAGCGATTCATGAACGGCACCGATTCGGCCGAACCGCCTCTGCCCGGTTGGGAATCGCTAAGGAAACAACTCGGCGAATCCACCGCGATCAAGACGTTGTTCCGCGACATGTTTCGCGCCGAATCCGAATTTCTCGCGGCGGCGGCGAAAGGCGGCCGCACAGCCGCGGACGCCCTCAATGCGCGGGTCTCCGAAGTCCAAAACATGATGCAGATGCATTCGTCCGAGCCGCCGATCGGGTCGATCCTTGCGATCCTCTTCGTCGCGGTGGAAACCGCCAGCGACAACAATCAGGCCACATCCCAAAACATTTTCAATCTCTGCTACCAGCAGTCTTTCCGGGCCGCGATCACCGGCGGACCGTACCGGGAATCCGTCCGCAAATTGCTCGGCGCTTGGATTCGCCGCGGCGAAGATTTTCAAGCGTATCAAGGGATCATGTTGGCGATGCAGTATGAAATGAAGGACGCCTTGCCGCCCGCCGAGCGTCTTCTGAAGAACGCGAACATTCAGGGGCACATGAAGCAGTACGCGTTGGTGGCGATCGCCAAGTTTGGCGACGAAAGCCACATTCCGCTCTTGGAATCGGCGCTGGCCGACGACAAGCCGATTGGCACTTGGCAGGTCAACAACGTCAACATCAACACGCAATTGCGGGACGTCGCCCTGGCGTCGCTCATTCATGTGACGAAACAGGATTTCAAAGCCTACGGATTCGATCGGATCCAGATGACCCAGCCCTATCTGTTCAATCCGATCACCGCCGGCTTTGCGGACAACAACCTGCGTGTAAAAGCGCTCGACAAATGGAAGACTTACCGCGCCCAAACCAAGAATAAGGACGCGGCACCGAACGCGGGTGCGAAACCGGCTCCGTAGCCGGCCACTTCGCCCCATCCCGCCGGCTCGATAGCTGGCGGTTCCATCGGGCCGCCGGTGCGACGGCCTTCGCCAACAACGGCACACCCTCGCATCCAGGATGAACTCGCGCGCCGCCGCCGGCCCGAGGCCGGCCGCGACTTGCGGCCCGGCCAAGCCCGCCGCGACGCTTGGCTCCCGGTAAACCTTAGACTTGCCAAACGCTCGCCGACCTAGCCACAGGCTTCACGGTCCGCGGAGATGGCAAGCGACAAAACTACGCGACAAAACCACAGGACCGTGATGAACGACGAACAGACCAACCCACAAGACGACTCTCTATCCAATCCACCGCCGCCCTCTCCGATTGAATCCTCCCCGCCGCCGGCCGAGTCCCCCGCGGCGCTGCCGCCGGGCGCGATGTTCGACTTCGCGAGCGGGTTGACTCCCGCGGCAACGAGCGAAAACGCAGGGGACAGCGAAGCAGCCAGCGCGGTGGACGAAGCGGTCGCGGCAGCGGCGACGGCCGCGTTTGACGCGGGGACGCGAACGAAGGTAACGACCTTCGAGGAAATCGATTTATCGCGGGCCATGCGCCGCGCATTAAAGCTGGCCGGCTACCAACGGCCCACCGAAATCCAAGCGGGCGTGATCCCGCTGGTGCTCGATGGTTACGATGTGCTCGGCCAAGCCCGCACCGGCACGGGCAAGACGGCGTCGTTCGTGATCCCGATTCTCGAAATGCTGTCGCCCCCTGGCAAAGTTCGTGGCGTGCAGGCGATCATCCTTGTGCCAACCCGCGAGCTGGCCGTTCAAGTCCATGACGAGGTGGTCAAACTGTCCGTCGGCATGAAGGTTCGATGCGTCGCCGTTTACGGCGGCAAGCCGATCCGCGGCCAGATCGACAAACTGCAACGCGGCGTGGAAATCGTCGTCGGGACGCCCGGCCGTGTGCTCGACCACCTCAGTCGCGGAACGCTGACGCTGCACGATGTCTGGTGTACGGTGCTCGACGAGGCCGACCGGATGCTCGATATCGGTTTCCGTCCCGACATCGAAAAAATCCTGCGGCGTTGTCCCAGGGATCGTCAAACCCTGCTGCTCAGCGCCACGGTTCCTCCGCCGATCCGCCGGCTGGCCGAACGCTACATGTATGAACCGGAAGTGCTGAACTTCTCTCCCAAGAATCTCTCGGTCGACACGATCGACCAATTCTATTTCTCCGTCGAATCGGACCGCAAATTCGACCTCCTGATCAAGCTTCTGGACCGTGAACAACCGCGACAGGCGATCATCTTCTGCCGCACCAAACGAGGCACCGACCGCATTGGCGAACGACTGGCCAAACGCGTCCCGCAAGTCGCCTGCATGCATGGTGACATGACACAGGGCGCCCGCGACTCGGTGATGCGCCGCTTCCGCGATGGCGAACTGCGGTTCCTGGTCGCCACCGACGTCGTGGGTCGCGGGATTGATATCTCGGGGATTTCCCACATCATCAACTTCGACATTCCGGCGTTCAGCGACGACTATGTCCATCGCGTGGGCCGCACCGGCCGCATGGGACGCGAAGGCGTCGCCTTCACCTTCGTCGCGCCCGGCGAAGGTCCCGAATTGACCAAGATCGAACAGCGGATCGATCGGCTGCTCAAACGCGATTCGATGGTCGGCTTCGAACCGGCAAAACCTCGCGGGCCCGCCCCCCGACCGCTCCCGCCACCCACCATCGGCAGTTGGAACTCGAACGCCACTCCTAGCACCGCAGCTTCCAGCAACACCAACATCAACACCGACGCCGATGCCGATACCGCTTCGTCGGATCGAGCTTCGTTGGACGCCGCCGCTGCGGACTCGGCTGGCGTGGGCAGTGCGACGGCGGACGGGATCATCCATGCGGGCGAATTGGACGGTAGCGAGCCGATGGCCGGTGTGGCGAGCGCCGGAAGCGATCCGAGCGATTCCATGGCCGCAAGCCACGGCACTCCTTACGGAGACGAGGGTTCGGCGAGTGCCGGCGGCGAAACCGAGGCTAACACGGGCGAGCCATCGGACGCAGCGGATTCCCAGCCCGAGCAATCCCAGCCCGAGCAATCCAAGCCCGAGCAATCCCAGCCAGAGCAATCCAAGCCAGCCTTTGGCCAACCTCGGTCGGCGGACACGCCACCCACGACGACTCCACCCCGGAAACCTTCCAAGCGTTACCGCCGCGCTCTGTAGCGAATTGCCAAGCCTAGCCGCCGACGCCTGGGCTTTGCTGGACCTCAATGGAACTTTTGGGGTTCGCTAACGAAAGAACTCGCGACTTCGGCTTGGCGGCAGACGAAGAACTGCCAAAGTTTACCGCTGCCCTCGTTTAAGGCCGCCCTCGTTTACCGCCGCCCTCGTTTACCGCCGCCCTCGTTTACCGCCGAGCCGTAGGCGACGGCAGGGCTGGCACCCAAATCGGCGCCGCAAGAACAAATCGCGGCTTGCAGCCAGGCAATCGGCG
>CAIXSC010000294.1 GCA_903921945.1 uncultured Planctomycetaceae bacterium | reverse complement strand
TGCGGATAGCGAAGATCTGCTGAATGGACATGGGGATGGCCTCATCGCGCGAACGTGAGATAGATGCCTGGGATGAAGATGTGCTAATCGCAAATCGATTCTTGGGAAATCGATGGGGGAACGAAGACGTTGGTGGGCTGGTTTCGTGCCGCCGGACCATCCACCGACCGGCCGGACGGGACACTCGCTATTTCAGATTGAGGTTGTGCTTCAGGCAGGCGATGTAGTTATCGATCCCGTGGTCTCTCAGTCCGCTCAGGATCAGTTTCGCCGCTTTGGCGTCAGCGTTGGCCATGGGGCCGAGCGTTTCCAGCAATTGCGGTGCGAGCCCCAATTCATCGTCTGATTTGTCCACGAGGGTGCGAGTGGCGTCAAAGTGCTGCAAGTCGCCCACGTGTTGATAGAACCGTGGAGGCGTGAGCGATCCTGGCACGAACCGCGAAGGAATGGTGGGCACGATGTCGTTGTTGTTGACGAACCGATAGAGCTTCAGCCGCCGGGTCTTAAACGTGGCGGCGAACTCTTTATCACCGACCCGTGGCTGTCCAAACGTCGCGATTTGAAACACCGGCATGTCGGAGGGCATCAGAGCGCCGGCCAGCACGGCGAGCGCCGCACCCAAGCTATGACCGGTCACCCAGAGCGTTTTGTCCGCCGACCACTGCTTTCGCACTTCGGTCCCGACCTGCGGCCACACGCTTTCGATCGCCGCCCCAAATCCGGCATGCACGGCGGACAGGGGCGTTTCGACCAATCGAGCGCGGACATCGATGACGAAGTCCTGCGGGGCGGAGGTGCCGCGAAAGGCAAGCACCACGTTCTTGTCATCTGATGCGACGAACGCCTGTGTGTTGGTCTTTTTGTTCTCGATGCGTCGAAGATTGCCGAAGGCTGTGGCTTGAAACTCGGGAGATTTGGCCACATCGTCCGCATAGGCCGCCTTGGAGAGCGTGGCGAGCGTCAACGCGTTGCGCAGGAAATGTCCGGTTTTTGACAGTCCAAGTTTGGTGTCGGCCATCGCGAGCCTCCGTGCCCATGAGTTGAGAGTAAGAAACCAAATTGGTAACCGGCGAATGACAGTTAGCGAGGTTCCAGCTGCGAAGTTATAGGTCCGCGTATTGATAAACCACCAGCGCGCCTTTGTTCGGCACATACTCGCCGGGCTTGGCGTGCCGACCGTTGCCGCCGCGGCCATTCGGGGCGAAGGCGGCGATCGCCAACCGCTTTCCATCCGGGTGCAAGCTGATCGCATAGCCGCTCTCCCGTGTGATGGAGTGCGCGGATTCGGTGGCGTTGGGCGGGAAAAACTCGAGCGACGAAACGGCGTTGAGATGTTCGCCGTGGGCGACGAGCGTCCCATCCGCCAAAAATGCCAGTCCCTTGATCGGGCCGTCGGATTTTTGTTTTGGACGTAGCGTTCTCAGCAGTTTGCCGCTCGCGAATTCGAAGATCAGGACTGCCGGCTTACCCGGACAAAATGTATTGCTTTCGGCGTCGGTCATGCCGCCGACCGCGATCAGGGCGCCGTCCGGCGAAACGGCGATGGAGCGAACGCCGCCCACGTCGGCCAGGAAGTCTTCCTTGCGCGTGTGCAGCGGTTTGGCCTCCAGCGTGCGTTCAACTTTGCCGCTTGCCAGGTTCCATACCTGGACGCGTCCAAAAAGGTCGCCGCTTAACAGATGTTGGCCATTCGGGTGCAACGCCAGACTGTAAAGTTCGGTGTCATGACCGCGCCACTCGCCGGCCGCCTTGCCATCGGTGGCGTTCCAGAGACGAATCTCGCCCTCGAGACCGGCGGTGATCCACAGCTTGCCATTCGGGTGTGGCACGGCGGCCTGTACCCAGCGATGGGCGTCCACTGTTTCCCAAACCGGCTTGGCCGAAACGGAACCGGCCGGCGCCGACGACAACGCTTGGTAATCCCAGCATCGCAGCACGCCGTGCAGATCGCCGGCGAGCAGATGACGGCGGTCGGGATGGAAAGCGATCGCCCCGACCCAGCTCGAATGGCCATGGACCAGCCGCTTTTCGCCCGAGTCCAACCGCCATAGTAAGAGGTTTTCGTCTTGCGCTCCGGCTGCCACGAACTGGCCGCACGGACTTACCGCGCAGCACATTAGCGGTCGATCGTGAGGCCAATTCTGCGTTTCCTTAACCTTTTTCACATCGATCTTCGCATCGATCTTCACATCGATTCTCGCATCGGTTTTCCCATCATTGGCAAACATAGCGGCGTTCATGCGAGTACCTCGGCGATCTTGGCATGATTTTCGTGGGCGATCGGCAGCGGTTGGCCGTTGTTCACATATTCGGTCTTGCTGGACTGGACTCCCACCGCCTCGAAGATCGTGTGGAACAGGTGTCCACAGTCGTACTCGGCGCCGTCGCAAAACGCGCCGTTGGGCGTTGTCTTGCCGACGACCACGCCCCGTTTCACGCCGCAGCCAACTAGGACCACCGACCAGGCCTCGGGCCAATGGTCGCGGCCGAGCCGGGTGTTGATCTTGGGCGTGCGGCCGAATTCGGACATCAGCACGACCAACACGCGGTCGAGCAACCCGCGGTCGTGCAGATCGTCGATAACGGCCGCGAACGGGCGATCGATCTGCGGCACGAGTTGCCGGTGCATGTTGAAATTGTCGCCGTGCATGTCCCAGTGGTAGGACGTGACCTTGACGAACTGAACCCCCGCCTCGATGAGCCGCCGAGCTTGCAGCAGGTGCCGGCCGAGCGGATGCGAGCCGTACCGGGCGACGTC
>CAIXSC010000293.1 GCA_903921945.1 uncultured Planctomycetaceae bacterium | reverse complement strand
GCGTCCGCACGACTACCAACCGAAAAAGGTGGGCGGCTAGCGAACCGCATCGATCCCCGCCAAGACGCCCCTACCGGCTTCCGACATGCGACTGCCTTCCATGACACCACGTTCGCTCGTTGCGTTGTCCATCCTGTTCTTCGTCCCGTGCTTCACGTGGTGCGAGGACGTTACCACCGTCGCCACCCTGGCGGCGGAAAAGACAACGATCGCGGCGGACGCGATTCGGGCGTCAACCCAACTGCCGGCCACGACGCCCTGGAATCTGGCCGAACTGAGCAAGCCTCCCGAGTTCCGATGGACGGACGAAACGTCGCGTGTCCGCCAGTTGACCTATGCCGGCGAACAACATCGCGGTCGAGCCTCGCGAGTCTTCGCGCTGTACGCCTCGCCCGCAACGCTCGGTTTGACCAATCCCGAGGACGCCAAGGCCCCGTTCCCTGCCGTTGTGCTGGTGCATGGCGGCGGCGGCACCGCGTTTCCCGAATGGGCGGAACTGTGGGCCAAACGCGGTTACGCGGCCATCGCGATGGACCTTGGCGGAAAGAATGTCGGCGACGCTTCGGGGCCTGACCAGTCCGATGTCACCAAATTCGGCCGGCTGGACGAGCCGGTTACCGAGAGCTGGCCGTACCACGCGGTGGCGAACGTCATCCGAGCCCATTCGCTCATCCGGAGCTTGCCGGAAGTCGACGCCAGCCGAACGGCGCTCACCGGCATTTCGTGGGGCGGCTATCTGACCTGCATCGTCGCCAGCCTGGACGATCGCTTCCGGGCGGCCGTGCCGGTTTACGGCTGCGGATTCCTGGGCGACAACAGCCACTGGGTCGGCCCGAACTTCTCCAAGATGTCCGCCGAGCACCGCGTGAAATGGCTGACGCTTTACGATCCGTCCCAGTACCTTCCGGCGTGTCGCGTGCCGATCCTGTTCGTCAACGGCACGAACGACTTCGCGTATCCGCTGGACAGCTATATGAAGTCGTATCGGCTGGTGCCGGGCCCGCGCAACATCCGTGTGACGGTGAACATGCCGCATGGACATTCCCAGGGCTGGGCGCCGGCGGAGATTGGACTCTTCATCGATCAGCATGTGAAAGGCGGCTTATCCTTGCCGAAGTTGGGCCCGATCACGGTCGCGAACGGCCAGGCCTCATGCCGACTCGCGCTCGACGAAGCGGCCGCGGCCACCCCGCCGGCGTCAAAGTCGGAGTCAAAGTCGGAGTCGGAGTCGAAGTCGGCCCCGAGGCCGGCCGCCCAGTCAGCCGTGAAATCGGCCGTGAAGTCGGCCGCGCTGCACTTCACCCTGGACACCGGGGCCATCAACAAGCGGAATTGGAAGTCGGTCGAGGCGTCCCTGAACAACGGAGTCGCCACAGCGCCACTACCCGCCGAAGCCACGGTCTGGTTCATGACCGCCACCGACGACCGCGGAGCCATCGTGAGCACGGAAGTGGAAATTCGACCATAACTTCCAGCCGGCCCGTCCGTCGCCACTCGCTGCTGTCGATGGCGAACCCGTATGCGGCCAGTTGGGCGGAGTGGCTGGTCGCGGGTCGGGGCGTACCCGTTCTCGGCGAAAGAACCGCTGGACCGCGGCGCGACGTCTCGATTTCGCCATCGGCCCTGGGCATCCCGATAAGCCCCCCCTTGCTTCGGAATATTCGCTTCAACGCGACAGGGTAAGTCACGTTGCGGTGGCCTCCTTTTCGATGAGCGACAAGCGGAGGAAGCCGATGAAATGGACCACTGACCCATCGCTGATGAAACTGGCCGATGCCGCCGTCGATCCAGCGGCCCAAAAGGTGATCGAGCGTGCCCCGCAATCCGGCACGCCGGTGACCTGTGGTACGACGAGGCCGTGACAGAAGTGGAACCACAAAAGACACAAAAGACACGAAAAGGGGATGAGGACGTCGAAGGCGATTTCCATTTTCGTGTCTGTCGTGGTGGCGAGAACGCCGTGCCTGAAAAACGCAACAGCGAATTGCTTGATCTGTGGGAAAAGGTCCACGAGTGGGGACTTCGTTCTCAACCTGTCCAAGGGCATCACCAAACCGGACAAGACGTTGGAGCAGTGCGTCGTCACGCCACCACTGTTGGCCTGTCTCGACGACCCCCTCGGCTTCATTCGTTCCGCCGCGAACTCGATGAGCAGCAAGGCGTGTTACCTGCTTGATAGTCGCGGAAACCTTGGCGTCCGCGTCGGTATCAGTCGGCAATTGCCGGCTTCAATGGGGCCGCGACTTGATAGTCGCGGAAACCTTGGCATTCAGCAACTCGTCATCATGGCCGCCGCTTCGCTTCAATGGGGCCGCGACTTGATAGTCGCGGAAACTTACTTCGCGTGCGCACCACCCGACCTACT
>CAIXSC010000292.1 GCA_903921945.1 uncultured Planctomycetaceae bacterium | reverse complement strand
CCCGTTTACGCTACTTCGGCCCCGCGAGGGTAGTGCCTATGATGGCTGGAATCGCGGAGTGCCCGCGGAGTTCGCCGTGCCGTCCGACCCCGCCGGAATCCCATCGGCCTTCGATCCACCGCTGGTACTATTGGCTCGCTCGCAAGGATTGCCCGACCCATCCGCGGTCAACCCCGGGGAACAGGCTCCCGCCGCTAACCGTAGTTCGTCAGCGGCCAACAGCGAACTCGCTGCCCGCACGCCATTCGCCAATTCGCCATTCGCCAGTGCCCCGCCGGCTCACTTGGCCAGTGCGACAGGGGGCGTGCCGGAAGTCCCGCCTACCGTCAACGCTTCGCCGATGGCAGATAACGTTGCGGCGGTGTCACCAGCGAGGGACACTTTGCGGATTGCGACAGCCACGCCCGCGCCGCCGCCGCCGCCGTTTGATTCGTCATCGATTCATCTTTTGGCTTCCAGTTCCGACGCCTTGGAACTCGCGTTGGCGGGCGTTGCGGCCGAGCCGGCCGAAGCCTTTTCCGCAGTCGCGAAGAACACCGCGGCTAAAACCACCACACCGCTGCCTTCCTCGCCCGAATCAGCGCCTACGACCCAGCCCGCGCCACCGATGGTCGACCGCGCCGCGCAATTGGCAATGGCACCAACTCGAAATTCATCCCGAAGCGCCACCAACAGCGGCGCCTCCGCGACTCAAGGTTTGAACCGCTCGACCGCCCCCAGCAGCGCTGCGGACCAACCCACATTTTCGCCCGCGGTGGCCCAGACCCGTCCAGCCGCGGCACCGACTGCGGTCGCATCCCCGGGTAGGGCTTCACTTAAATACGATTTTGAAGGTTCGACCGCCGCGATTGATCGGATGTTGCTTGCGAATAACCGAGTGTCAGCTCCTGCTTCTGACCCAGCGACGCCTTACCGATCCACCGCAACGACCCGCGAGCCGGTGGTTCGCGAGACTCCGGCCCCCGCCCAGTTACCCGTGGCGGTAGCGTCGCGACCCGCTTCCCGCACTCCGTCGAGGAACGTCGCGCCGGCCGCAAGTGTGGCACAAACGACACGAGATCGCGTGGACACCAACGTCGATATGAACACCCAATCACCCGAGCCAGGACTGCTCGCCGCGATCCTTGGGTTGCCGGCACTGCGGAATCGAAACGCCGCCCCGCCACCCTCCCGGACACCGGCGGCCACCCGAACACCCGCGGCAACATCTCCGGCGGCGAACTCGCCCGCAGCGACGGTCGCCTCGCGCACTCAGCCGGTCATTCCTTCCGCGCGAGCTATGGCGGCCGCGGCGCTTCAGCCGACACCGCCCACTGCGGGCTCGGTCGCTGCCAGCACCCAAGACGCCCGGCGCTCGCCCAGTTCCAGCTACTCTGCGAATGCGAACGTTCGATCCTCGACGAGCAGCTTGGCGACCAGTCGCCCAACCACAAACCGCTCAACCACAAACCCATCCGCCCCCCAAAGTACCAGCAAGACTAGCCCTTCCTACGCGAAGACGTCTCGCGGCAGTGCGACCTACGGCAGTGCGACGTACGGCAGTGCGACCTACGGCAGTGCGACCTACGGCAGTCCGACGTACGGCAGTCCGGCATACGGCAGTCCAACGTACGGCAGTGCAACGTACGGCAGCCCGGTTTACGGCAGTCCGGCAAACGCCCATGTTTCCTACGAGACTCCTTACGGCACTGTGACCTATGAAACTCCCTATGGCAGTGCGACGTATGGAAGCCCTGTGTACGGCAGCGCGACGGAAAGCCGCGCCCATAAGGGAACGATGGGTTCGAATGCGGTCGCCAGCGCTGTGCCTTCAACGCATCAGACAGCCAGTTCGCGACCGCCCGCAGTCAGTCGGTCCTCGAAGTCGTTCGCCCAGTGGCGTAGCGAGCAGTTGGCCGAGGCGAATCGCCTCTTCGCGGAAGGGGAACGGGCCTGGGCAAGCGGCCGGCCGAACACCGCTCGGCAGTACTTCCAGCAAGCGGACCGCATCCGAGACGCGATTGCCGCCCTGCCGTAAGTCACATCAACATGACGATGCCTTCCAGCTTTCGCAGTCGATCGTAGATCGCCAAAACTTGTTCCGCTTGCTCCAGCAGCGGTTCGATGGTGATCGCGATGTGGCGCCCGCCGCGAGCTTCCCGAGTGGAATACTCGGGCGGATCCTCGAAGCTCATTTCCGATCGAACACAGGTCACCACTTCCGTTAGCAGGGTCGCTCGGTTGACACCGATGACCTTGATGACGACCCGCGTTGGAAACGCGTGGGT
>CAIXSC010000291.1 GCA_903921945.1 uncultured Planctomycetaceae bacterium | reverse complement strand
CACTCGAACGAGAGAGGGATGTTCCGCGTTTTCGATCGAAGAGGGAGGGCCAAGGTGTGATGAAGGATTGCGGGGCCGTTCGATCTTCCTAGGGAAGGATGACATCGTGCGAATCGTCGGCGACGCGTTATAAATCGGTCCTTCTGGGTTTCCTGTGGGTCGCCATCGTCGGAGTCGCAGGGTGCGGCTTGCGCCGTGGCTCGGAAGTTCGGCGAGGCACCAGGAAGAGAGCGCAAAACCAGGCGGTGTTCCGGAGCGGGCGAACGAGACGGGTTGGAAATGAAACGTCACCGGCGCCCGCCCGGTGACCTGGGTCGTGCGGCGGCGCGGCTTCAACCCGTCGGCTACGAGGGCGGCACGGTTGGGTGGTCGCCATGGCAAATGACGGTCGGTAACTCAGTTCGCGGAGGTGGTAACGATGGGGCAAGTAGCAGTCGTCGGCGCGGGAATTGTGGGATTGGCGCATGCCTGGATGGCGGCCGAACGCGGGCACGACGTGTCGGTGTTTGAACGCAGTCCGCGGGCCGAGGGGGCGACGATCCGCAATTTCGGAATGATTTGGCCGATCGGCCAGCGGCCGGGAGTGGCGCGCGAGGCCGCCTTGCGAGCGGCTGAACGCTGGCGTGGCTTAGCGCTGTCGGCGGGTGTTTGGGTCCATCCTTGCGGTTCTCTCCACCTGGCGCACCGAGATGATGAATGGGCAGTGCTCGAACAGTTCGCCGCGGTGGCGCCGGAACTCGGTTTCGCCGGTCGTTTGCTGTCGCCCGCCGAGGTCGAGCGGGCCACGCCTGCCGCCCAACCGGAAGGCCTCCGTGGCGGATGGCTCAGTCCGACCGAGTTGTGTGTGAATCCGCGGACGGCCGCCGCGCGGATTGCCGCGTGGCTCGCCGAACGTTATCGCGTGCGTTTCCATTTCCACTCGCCGATTCGCGAAGTGGAAACTGGATGTTTGCGGTCGGCGGACGGCCGGCAGTGGCGAGCGGACCGGATCCTCGTCTGTTCGGGCGCCGATTTCGCGACGCTATTTCCCGAAACGCTCCGCGAATCGGGGTTGAAACCGTGCAAATTGCAGATGTTGCGGACAGCGCCGCAGCCGAACGGTTGGCGAATCGGCCCGCACTTGGCGAGCGGTCTGACACTGCGGCACTACCCGGTCTTCGGGGCCTGTGGAGCGTTGGAAACGCTCCGCGCCCGGATCGCCGCCGAGACACCGGAACTCGACCATTTCGGCATTCATGTGATGGCGTCCCAAAACGATGCGGGCGAGGTCATCCTGGGCGACTCGCATGAATACGGCGACGCCATCGAACCGTTCGACAAGTCGGAAATTGACACTTTGATTTTGAGGGAACTGCGTAAAATCATCCGGTTGCCCGACTGGGGTGTCGCCGAGCGATGGCATGGCGTCTACGCGAAACATGCCAGCCTGCCGGTGTTCGCCGCGGAACCGTTGCCCGGCGTTCATGTTCGAACGGGCACAGGTGGCTCGGGTATGACCTTGGCGTTCGGACTCGCGGAATTTGACTGGGAGCGGTGGGAATCATGAGAATCAAGGCTGTGATCCTGGACTGGGCGGGAACGACGGTGGACTACGGAAGCCGCGCTCCGACACTTGCCTTCCGGCAAGTGTTTAAGCGGGAAGGCGTGGCGATCAACGACGAGGAAGCGCGGCTTCCCATGGGAATGTCGAAACGCGACCACATCGCCGCGATCGCGGCCATGCCGCGGGTCGCGAAAGCCTGGAAGAAGAAGCTGGGACGGGAAATCGGCAAGGATGACATCGACCGCATGTACGCTCAGTTCACGCCGATTCAAAAGGAACTGCTCGCCAAGCATTCCGAGGTCATTCCCGGCGTCGTCGAGGCGATTCAACAGTGTCGCGAATGGGGACTCAAAATCGGCTCGACGACCGGCTATTCCCGCGAACTGATGGCGATCGTCGCGCCGCTGGCGGCCGCCCAGGGGTACTCGCCGGATGTGATTGTCTGCTCGGACGACGTCGCCGAGGGTCGCCCATCGCCGCAAATGAACATCCGGGCCGCCGAACTGCTCGGCGTCTCGCCACTCTCCAATATCCTGGTGCTCGACGATACCGAGGTCGGCTGCCAAGCCGGTAAACATTCCGGCTGCATCACCGTGGGCGTCGCCAAAACCGGCAACATGTTGGGCATGTCGCTGGAAGAGATCGAGGAAGAGGATGAAGAGGAAATCGAGGACGCGTTGATCGACGTCGATTGGCCCATGCGCGAAGCCGGAGCCAACTACGTCATCCCGTCCGTCGCCGACCTGCCCGACTTGATTCAACAGATCGAGGGCGATTACTAAGCCGACCTTTTCGGGTTCGCCCAAGAAAAACTCGCGGATCCCATGCGGGAAACGCGAGTTTTTCGGGAGCTCGAATGGGCAGCTTCTGTCTTCGAGCTTGCCAGGTGTTTCCGTCGATAACGCCGGACCGTGTCGCGCGACCCTGAAAGGGCCGCGACATGTCAGCTCAGGGCGGCGGTTCGCGGCGGCGTCGCGGCGGTTCGCGTCGTCGTCGCGGCGCTCTGCCCTGGGCTACTTTGTGACGGTCCCTTCGGGCCGAGAAGACCGTCGGACCGCACGCCCACGGAAGGAGTTGTCGGTCTGTCGTAATGCGTGTTTCGATGCTGGAACTGTCGGAGCGAAACTCGGCAACAAGGCACGCATCGATCGACGTCAGGAAAAACAACGCTCATGGAAGTCACGGTTTTCAGCTTGGATTTCCGCGAAAACCTGCCAAGTCAGCCCGAAAACGTTCGGACGAAGCGAAGCTCTCCGATTTTGGCACCCTGGGATGGCGTGTGAATCGGCCGTACGCGTCATTCGACGAGTTCCCCGGCGGCGAGTGCCAAGCGGGGCATGCTGCCGGGAGCCAAGGTCCATAACATCGTGGCGGACTCGACGGTG